>NZ_JBIQNW010000041.1:0-58103 GCF_047228265.1 Nostoc sp. UIC 10607
TCCACTAATGTATAAAATATCCTTTCCTAAATTTTACTCATCTCAATAATTTTTTTGCACTTGTGAGAAATCCGGGTAATAACCCATATCACTACTGTTTAAATATAAGGCGTTGCTCAACCAAGGGATGAAATTTTATGTAATGAAATCTAAACGGCAAATCATTTATTTATAAGGCTTTTGGGTGTCGGGTGTAGGGTTCTAGACTTGAATCGTGGTCTATAGCGGTTCTCGTTTACGTGAGGGTACACCCGTAGGGGCACGGGCACTGCCCGTGCCCCTAGGCTCATGCCTGAATCCTACTTGATGACAAAGTTAGACGGGTCTTGATCTCGTCGATGCTTAGTGGGAATGGGGGCTGGCTGCCCATCACCCGCAAGGGCTGCGGTTTTCTCCAGGGATTCCCTCAATCGCTTGGCTGCGTAGATGGACATGTCTCGCGGTACATTAATGCGATCGCGCAAATATCGGAGAGCGACATCAGATCCCGATGGAGGTACACAGTCTTCACCAGTCATCATGTGTGTTAAAGCACAACGTAGGGCTTGATCAAACAATTTATCATCTAAGGGGTTTACTCGGATAATATTGATGCGGTGCTCGATAGTTCGTTGAAGAGCTTCCATACGGGAGTTTTCCGGTTCTGGATAAGTAACATCTGGTAGCCCGAACCAAGGGCCGTTATCCACCCGCGCTTTATTGAGAAGCATCTGGGCTTCGCCGTTTTCCCAACAGCCCCCCATCTGGGGCGGCAAATCATGCACGTGGGTGTGAAAGTCGCTTTGGGTACCGCGGTAGGTCGGTCGGCTTTCCATTGCCGCAAACCATGCGCTCAAGCGAGGGTTTTCCGAACGCAGGGAGTAGCCCTTGTAGTAGTAAAGGCTCGCATTCATCCGTTCGAGATATGGCGTAAAAATCACATCGACGATGCCAAAGCTATCTAGAAAGTAAGGGCTTGGAGTGCGACCCAGAGCTTCCTCGACCTTAGCCACCACTCCGATAAATTGTTCTCGGTTGCGTTGTTCTTGTTGAGAGGAACCGGCTTTAGAGCACAGCCAAACGCACCAGGCTCTAAATAAAAGTCGTTCTAATTGACGTAGAGGAAGCACCGTGCCATCTTCCATCCCTTGGCTCAATGGAGCAAAAACTTTTTCCAAAGCGATCAAAATGTCATCGCTTTCCTTAATAATCCGTCCATCTAACTCGATCGCGGGGAGCATTCCTGATGGTACCTTACGTTTGTACCAACTTTCTTTCTCCCCGTAGCAGAACATTGTCACTTTTTCGATGCGGTAGGGGATCTGTTTTTCCTCTAGCCATAACCAAACTTTTTGACAGTAAGGACACCAAGCGTGGTTATCACGGTACAGCGTTACCCGCACATCAGATTCCGGCTGACCAAACAAGCGCAACCTGGCTCTAGCGTTGGTGAGACCATTAACGGTATCTATTTGATAGTCCGTGAGAGTTTCTAGTTCTTGCCAGCTTAAGGGTGCGGTAGTCATAGGGTGAGTTACGTAGGGCAATACTTAGGACTTTTCTTGACTCTACAATATTTTCAATTACATCAAGGCTTAATTTAACCAGTAGGTTGTTTAGGGTTATCGTATTTAAACACTTTTTCGCCCTCAGTAATGACTGCAAAGTGTTTCAACCCTAAGTCAATACCGTAAATTTTCCCTTCTGAGTTGACGTATTTTCTCCGTTAACTGTCGAATGAGATGATCGCTTTTCTGATTCGCATTAACCAGGAAACCGGGAAAAGAGGAGCAGAGAAGGACTGGGCATTAGATATGAGTTGTCAGATTGAGGCGCAAAGGATATCAATAATTTACGATTACTTAATTTATAATTACTCAAGAATTAATATCAATACAAATCACTGTAACATATGGATTAATTACTGATTCAGGTACATCAATTGTTAATTCTCCTAACGGATTAGAATTGAGAATAGAATCCATAATTGCACAGCGGCTTGTGTAGGTTAGTGCTCTGCCGTCAGCCAGAACAAACACCGATTTTACTCGTTTGATTGGTATACCCCTAACTGATATTGTTTCGTAAGGTTTCATTAATAGGTGTAGATAAATGCGATTACCCTTACGAGTTGAGGGGCCATAAAATTGCCACGGTTCTAATCCTGGGATTGTATCAAGGATACTTTCACTGTGACTCTCCATCCAATCTGCTATATCTTTGAGACGCTCTAACTGCTCAGGAGGGATTTGTCCATTACCCATTGGACTAACATTAAGCAAGAGGTTACCTCCTTTGCCTGCTACTTCGCAAAGGGTATGAATTAGCTGACGAGATGACTTAAAGCAATGGTCGTCTGAATTATATCCCCAACTTTCATTGATAGTCAGACAGGTTTCCCAACGATGAGTTGGTGGATGAGGAGGAATAAACTGTTCAGGAGTTTCAAAGTCTCCACAATTTGGAAGACGATCATTGATGAGAATATTCGGTTGTAAATCACGAATCATTTTTGCTAATTTTTGAGCCTGCCATTGCTCTGGAGTGCGTTCCCAACTTCCGTCAAACCAAATGATGTCAATTTGACCATAGTTAGTCAATAATTCTCGGATCTGATTGAACATAAATTGGATATATCGCTCCCACTGTTGCGCTGTAGGTTGAGGTAGCTGGTCAAAGCGATAAGGTTTATCTGCTTCTGTAAAAGCCGGATAGTCTGGATGATGCCAGTCACTAAGCGAAAAATAAAGACCAATACGCAATCCTACAGAGCGCATCGCTTCGATATATTCACGTATAATATCTTTTTTATAAGGTGCAGATGCAATTGAAAAGTTTGATTCTTGCGTATGGAATAGGGCAAAACCATTATGATGTTTAGCTGTTAATATGGCATATTTCATTCCTAGACTTTTTGCTAAATCTGCCCATTCTTGAGGATTGTACTGCTGTGGATTGAAAGTATTAGCTGTGTAGTGATATTTCTCAACTGGAATATCTTTGCAAAAAGGTAGGCTGAATACACCCCCAACTAACGGCCAAGATAACTCACATCCTTGTTGAGAACTATGTCCCCAATGAATAAACATCCCCAGTCGAGCTGTGTCAAACCAGTTATTCATCATGATGAAATTTGGCAATAATTTTGCTTAATAAAGGAGAAATAGCTCCCTTTGCATCTTAGTACATATACAGATTTTGGTTGTTATTAGTTATTGACTGAGGTGAAAATGCGTAGGCGTAGCCCGCCGCAGGCATCGCTATAAAGCGGGGCGTAGCCCATCGCCTCCCTTGCCTCCTTTCCCTAAGAACTAGAGATAAGCGTTTGCTTGTCGTGGGTATAGATAGCGTAGGGCGTTATGTAAAGATGTCAATACTTCTCGGTTAAGCATTTTTAACTCGGAATCGGGTTTGGGGTAAAGGGTAAAGGGTAAAAAAATAAATTTGTGTGGAGTAAGTTGCTATGAGAATCTTGCTGATTGAAGATGACGAAATTTTAGCGAGTGTTTTGTTGCAGTCTCTTACCCAACAACACTATGCTGTTGAAATCGCACGAGACGGACAAATTGGCTGGGAATATGCCCAAAGTACGAACTACGACTTGATATTAACAGATGTGGGACTGCCGAAAGTGGATGGCATTACTTTATGTCAGCGCTTACGCTCTAGTGGCTGTTCCACTCCTATTTTGTTGATCACAGCAAAAGATGAAACTAGCGATCGCATTCGTGGACTCGATGCTGGAGCAGATGATTATCTCATTAAACCTTTAAATTTGGGAGAATTCCAAGCAAGGGTACGTGCTTTGTTACGTCGCGGCGATAGTCCCCGTCCTCCAGTGCTAGAAGTTGGGGCATTGCGGTTAGATCCAAGTATTTGCGAGGTAACATACGACAATCAGGTTTTGGATTTAACACCCAAAGAATATAGTCTGCTGGAGTTACTACTACGGAATCCATTGCGAGTTTTTAGTCGGGGAGATATTATCGAACATCTCTGGACTTTTGACGATCCACCCCAAGAGGAAACTGTTAAGTCTCATATTAAGTGGTTGCGACACAAGTTGAAAGTAGTTGGAGCCGTTGACTGGATTGAAAATGTTTATGGTTTGGGATATCGCTTAAACTCCCAAAAAGCTACTAGTAGTGGAAATAGCGAAAAAAAAATAACTCAAAAAAATCCCGATCAAAATTCCTCCATACCCGATACTTCCTCATCCGTTGAACAGCAATTTAACCAAGCAATGAGTGGGTTGTGGAGTCAATACCAAGGGCTAATGACACAGCGAATGGAGGTACTGCAACAAGCAGCAACAGAACTCTCTAGCGGCACGCTAACTATAGAATTACGTAAATCGGCAGGACGGGAAGCGCACAAGCTAGCTGGTGTTTTGGGAATGTTTGAGCAAGAAACAGGTACTCAAATAGCGCGGGAAATCGAACAGATTTTAGACAAAGATGGTGAGTTATTACCAGCCCAAAAACGCCAGATAATATCGCTGATACAAGAGCTAGGCAATTTGTTAAACCTAATGAAGGTAGTTAATCAAACTGCTACCTCGATTGGGGAAGAGATAAATCCGAAGTTACTGCTAATTGACCATGATTTACAACTGGGTTCACAGTTGCAACAACTGGCATATTCTATGGAAATGCGTTGGCAACAAATAACAACCTTAGAAGCTGCAAAAAACTTCTTGCAAACCACATCACCAGATTTAGTAGTACTGAATGTAGATGAGATCGGGCAGCGAGAGGAAAGTTTAGCATTCATGTTGGACTTAGCAACACATACTCCTCCTGTACCTGTTTTGGCGCTGGCTGTCACTGATCAGCTAGTGGATCGCGTGACTTTGGCTCAGTCTGGGGCGCGGGGTTTTCTCCTCAAACCTGTCACAGCAAATCAAGTTTGGGAAACTGCGTCTCAAATATTGCAGTTTACCCGCTCTTTAACAGTAAATGTATTAGTAGTTGATGATGATCCACTGATTTTAGCGGCATTAGGCCCAATGTTAGAACCTTGGGGGATGCGAATTACTGCATTGGACAATCCCTTACGTTTCTGGGAGGTATTGCAATCTACTGTACCAGATTTGTTAATTTTGGATGTGGAAATGCCCCAAATCAGTGGTATAGAACTTTGTCAGGCAGTTCGCACAGATCCGCAATGGCAGGAATTGCCAATTGTATTTCTGACGGCTCACCGGGAGATGGAAACGGTGCAGCAGGTGTTTGCTGCTGGGGGAGATGATTATGTGGTTAAACCCGTTGTGGGGGCGGAACTGCTGGCAAGGATCACCCACCGCCTAGAACGCAGTCGCCTACTACAGTCACTCTCTACCAAAGACCCCTTAACCGGAATAGCAAATCAGTTACAGTCTAGCCGCGACTTACAGCACCTGATTGTTCAAGCCGAGAAAAATCAGCAATCGGTTTGCTTAATGATCTTGAATATCAGTGATTTACGTCAAATTAATATCCAGTATGGCCATGAGGCTGGTAATCAAGTATTGCAACGATGGAGCCGTCTATTCCAATCGGTTTTTTGCAGTGGCGAAATATTGGGCTATTGGGGTAACGGAGAATTTGTGATAGGAGTTTCTGGGTTGACTGAAACAGAACGGCTTGTCATCAAACATCGCCTCAGTGACATTTTAACCAAGCTCCGCCAGCAAGTCTTTACAGCTCCCAATGGCGATCGCTTCCAGGCAACTTGTAATTTTGCTGTGGTTGAGTATCCTAACGAGGGACTAAACATCCAATCTTTATACCAAGTTGCTAATTCTATGCTAAAGCAGAACTAAGGCAATACTTCTCGGATTTTGCATTTTTAACTCGGAATCGGGTTTGGGGTAAAGGGTAAAGGTTTTTTCTTTACTTTTACCCGAGAAGTATTGAGTAAAGTGCGTTATGGACACGCCGAAGTAACAAATGCGTTCGCCGAAATAACAAATGAGTTCGCCAAAATAACAAATGAGTTCGCCAAAATAACAAATGAGTTCGTCGAAGTAACAAATGAGTTCGTCAAAGTAACAAATGAGTTCGCCGAAGTAACAAATGAGTTCGCCGAAGTAACAAATTTGATCGCCGAAGTAACAAATGAGTTCGCCGAAGTAACAAATGCGATCGCCGAAATAACAAATGAGTTCGCCAAAGTAACAAATGCGATCGCATCGCCCAATACAGTTCGGATAAGCATTTTTCACTTTCCTTGTGGTCTGGGGAAAGGGTAAAGTAAAGGATGTATTCAAAACCTTTCCCCTTTAACCGAACCGTATTGCTTGCGCCCCTACTCGCCTTCTAACTGTTGGGCTACCAGTCTGGCAAACAACCCTGATTGGGCAATCAATTCCGAAAAATTACCTACCTGCACGACATCACCAGCGTCAATAACATAGATGCGATCGGCATTACGAATTGTGCTGAGGCGATGGGCAATCACTACTCTGGTAGCATTTAACTTCGCTAAACTTTCAGTCACAATTGCCTGGGTGCGGTTGTCTAAAGCACTGGTCGCCTCATCCATCAAGATAATTTTAGGCTTGGAAACAAGCGATCGCGCAATCAATAATCTTTGCCGTTGTCCACCGGAAAGATTACTACCACCCTCAGCGACGATCGTATGCATCCCCATTGGCATTTGCTTGATATCATCAGCAAAGCCTGCCATTTGTGCCGCTGACCAAGCTTCTTCTAGGGAAACTAAAGCCCCGGCGGTAATGTTATCAAAAACCGAGCCTGTACCGATTTTACCATTTTGCAGTACCACTCCTAACTGTCTTCGCACAGCCTGGAGTTCCATCTCTGCTAAATCTTTGCCATCATAATAGATGCTACCTGTCAATGGAGTTTCAAATCCTAATAACAACCTCAATATTGTTGATTTCCCACTTCCAGAAGACCCAACGATCGCAACAAATTCCCCTGGTTCGGCATGGAGGCTGACATCATTGAGGATTAAGCTGCCATTTTCTGAGTAGCGAAAGCTGACACGATTTAGGGCAATACGACCGTTTAATTGACCGGGGTTAACCTTAGTTGGGTCATATTCAGGGTGCGATCGCCAAATCGGTTTTGCTCGTTCCCATATTGGTACAATACTCCAAATTTCCGATACAGTATTGCTCAGGTCAATTACTCCTTTGATAAAAATAGTCAAAGCATAGTTGAAAGCAACAAATGTACCCAGTGTCAAGCGTGTCTCCATCAACAGCATGGCAGACCCAAACAGCAGTATAGAACTCACCAAAGGGAGTGCTTCGTTAAATACAGAAATACCATCTTTAATCTCTTGCCAACTTGCCTTCAACCGAATCTGCTGGCTGTACTTTTTTGCCCAAGCTGCAAATGCGCGTTCCTCTGCCATTGTCACTCGCAGTTTGGCAACACCGTTGATTAGTTGTACCGTGAGTCCCTGAATTGCACCATTGAGTTCTTGCTGTTTTTTCGATTTCTTCACTAACAGGAAACTAGCAACAGTCGTAACCATAGCGGCAAATATTGCTAAACCCACGCCCACAAGCGCTAATTGCCAACTGTAAATAAACATCAGCACTAAGTTGAATAAGGCAAAGACTCCACTCAACAATGTTCGTTGCGTAGCACCGCTGAGTTTTTGATGAATTTCCCTCACCGCCATAACGCGGTTGACTAAATCTCCAGAAGTGTACTGACGAAAAAAGCTAGGACTTAATCTGAGTAACCGATCCCAGATGGCTGGCTGTAATATGCTATCAGTGGCGCTTTCGACTCGTAGGGTAATAATGCTTTGGGCAACTTGAAAAGCTAACTGTGCAAAAGCAACTGCAAACATTACCAATCCGATCTGCCACAGCAAAGCGCGATCGCTATCGGGAATGGCATGATTGATTAAAATTGCTGTTGCTTGCGGTGCAACCATGCCCAATATTGTGCCTAGTAGTCCTACCACTAAAATACTAGCAATGTCTTTTTCATAACCCTTGATTCCAAATCGCACTAGGTCAATGGCGTTGAGCGCAACTTGGGGTAACGGTCGATACAGAATGTAGGCTAATGGTGACAGTGTTTTTGCTACTGATTCATTTACAGGTGTTCGAGTTCGGGCTACGGGGTCAAAGATCGTATAATCCCGATTATCTGTAGGTAACAATGCCACTGGGCGCTTTTCCAACTGAGTATAAGCTAACATCGCCCCTTGGTCTTGACGCCACCAGCCATCTGCTAAAGTTATCCGGCGGATACGAATTTGCGATGCTTGTGCGATCACGGCTACAGGGTCTTTAATAGAATTCAAATCCTCTGCTGGCGGACGAATCTCTATTCCCAGCGATCGCCCAACTGCCCCAAATGCTACCAATAAGGGCGGCCCTTCCTGAAAGGAAACCACCTCTTGCTGTGGCTGCAATATTGTTGCTAAGTCAGAGAGTGCCCCCTCTATTACTTGCTGATTAAATTGCTCACGTTCCTGAAACTGCCGAAATTCTGCTTCTGTTTCTTTGTTTGCCAGCAAACTGAAGTAGTGAAAGAAATAAGTATGTAAACTGGCTAAACCTGCCAGAAGTTCCTTGGAAATTTCTAAATCTGCCGTTGGTAACACTTGTCCAATAACTGCATCTTCTGCCTCCAGCCACATATCACTCGTGAGTGGAAACGCTGGTGAGGTCGAATTCAACGTTAATTCCTCAACTCCCATCCAATGAGTATTGCCTTGCTGCAACTTTACCCATAAGAGTGTTTGTTGTCTTCCCTGTAGCGTTTCACCAGACGATAATGAAAAATCTCGCTCTAATGTCTGCACAAGGTTTAATGGCGTTGTCAAAACTGTTTGCTGGGCGCTAAGAGATTGTCCTAAATGATTTACCCAACCTTCTAAAAGTTCTATACTTTGAGAGTCAGCCGCCCCAATTCCCTTAACCAAATCAACCATTGACATCTGGCATAATTGGGTGGGTTCAATTGCGATCGCTACAAAATTCCATTGGCTTTGTGTTATTACTTCCGGTAACAAGACTTCACCAGCGTTGACATGAAACAGATAGCGGCGATGCTCCTTTGGTAAACTGTTTTTAACTCTAGTGGCAAACACCGCCAATGTTCCAGACTGCACTATCCAGAATGTTTCTGAGTCATTCAACAGTACTGGTTCGTTTGCTTGAAAGGAGTACAGTTTAGAAGAAGAATTCACCTGCGGGCTACTCATTACTCAATTATGCCTCTGCCGCGTGAAGTAAGCGAACATAAGTTCCGCCTTGCTGCCATAATTCCTCATGGGTGCCACGCTGCACGATTTTACCTTGCTCTAGCACAATAATTTCATGGCAATCGCGGATTGTGCTGAGGCGGTGGGCTACTACAATACACGAACAACCACGCTGTTGCAAGTTGCGGTTAATAATCAACTCCGTTTCTGCATCCAGGGCGCTGGTTGCTTCATCCAGTACTAAGACTGTGGGATTTCTCACCAAAGCGCGGGCAATTTCTAAACGCTGGCGTTGTCCACCACTAATATTCATACCGCCTTCAATCAACTCAAAGTCATATTTTCCAGGCATAGATGCGATCGCATCATGAATCGCTGCATCTTGGCAAGCCTGCACCAAATCAGCTTCTGGCACAGTCGAATCCCAAAGAGTGATGTTTTCTCGGATAGTGCCGGCAAATAAAAAGATATCCTGTTCAACCATTGCCAACCAGTTAGCCAGAACAGAACGCTTAATTTGCGATCGCTCTACACCATCAAAGCAGATTTCCCCATCCCACGGTTGATAAAGACCGCAAATTAATTTGGCAACTGTAGATTTACCAGAACCACTTCCCCCCACAAGTGCTATTCTTTGCCCTGGCTTGACAGTCAAGCTCAAATTCTCAATCAACGGAGGTTCCACACGACTGTACCCAAAAGTGACATTCCGTAACTCAACATGACCCTGTAATTGCCACATTGGGCATTGGGCATTGGGCATGGGGACTACTTGTAATAAGTTCCCCTCTGCTCCTCTGCTCCTCTGCTCCTCTGCTCCCTTGCCTGGCTCCACTTCCAAATCGACGGGGTTTTGCAATACATCATCAAGCCGATTTAAATCAGCTTCTAAATCTTGGAGTGTACTGCCGAAATTAACGAGGCTATTGACTGGTTCTAAGAAGCTCAGTGTTAAACTTTGGTATGCAACTAGCATTCCAATGCTGAGATTGCCCTTCATTACCTGTAAACCACCAACCAGCAAAATAGAAGCTGTGGTTAGGGCTGTCAAAATTGTGGGTAATGTGGTGAGAATTTGAGTTTGTAAGCCTAATTGTTGTTGGGCGTTGAGTGCTTTAGCATAATAACCCGCAAACCGAGCAAATAAGTCTGACTCCAGCCCAGAAGCTTTGATAGTTTCTATGGTTTGGATGCCGCTAATCGTTACTCCACCCACCTTGCCATATTCCTGAGCTAGGCGCATATTTGTATCTACACGAGTTTGCGATAAAAATAGGAGGGCGAGAATGTTGATTAAAGCAAAACCGACTGCGATCGCACTCAGCAATGGGTCATACTGAATCATAATCAGCAGGTAAAATACCATCATCACCGCGTCAATTACTGTAGTTGCCAAAGGCCCTGAGAGTACTTCTGCCACCCGGTCATTCAGTTGCACCCGGCTACTAATTTCCCCAGCAAAGCGTTGGTCATAAAACCCAACAGGCAATCGCAGAATATGCCAGAGAAATTGTCCTGATGTGCTGACTGACAGCTTAACCATCAATCGCCGCAGATAGGTAAGCCGCAGTCTGGCAAGGAATGCCCGTAATAAAGTAGTTAACAGCATTCCTAACAGCAAAGGTCGTAGCCAATCTTGCCGATCTTGGATTAAAATCTCATCGATAAATACTTGAGCAAAGGCTGGCACAGCTAACCGAGGCAGTGTTAGCAATAACCCCGCTAGCAAGCAAAATAAGATAGTAACTCGTGAGTTTTGTAAGCGGCTACTTAAGGCTGAGACAATGTGATTTTTTGTGCCTCCCTTCTGAAAGTCTGCTCCTGGTTCCATTGTCAGCACAACACCCGTGTATGCGCGATCGAACTCTTCCCAACTCACTGTTCTGCGACCATTGGCAGGATCGTTGAGGTAGACGCGTTTTTTGCTATATCCTTCTACTACGAGAAAATGGTTAAAATTCCAAAAGGCAATGTAGGGTAGGTGGGTAGTTTTAACCTTTTCCAGAGACAGTTTTAAACCTTTAGCATTGAGTCCATAGTTTTTGGCAGCTTTGAGGATATTAAAAGCTTTACTCCCATCCCGCGAAACACCGCATTCTTCACGCAGTTTAGCCAGTGGCACAATCCGTCCGTAATAGCTCAGAATTATTCCTAAAGCAGCCGCACCACATTCGACCGCTTCCATTTGCAAAAGTGTTGAAGTGCGGACACGATTTGGTTTAAATTTTGGAATTGGGCATGGGGGATTGGGCATTGGTATTAGAACTTGAAAGTTGAGCCTCTGAAGGTGGAAGTTGAGCCTCTGAAGGTGAAAGTTGAGCTTCTGAAGGTGGAAGTTGAGCCTCTGAAGGTGAAAGTTGAGCTTCTGAAGGTGGAAGTTGAGCTTCTGAAGGTGGAAGTTGAGCCTCTGAAGGTGGAAGTTGAGCCTCTGAAGGTGAACGTTGAGCCTCTGAGGGTGAAAGTTGAGCTTCTGAAGGTGGAAGTTGAGCTTTTGAGGGTGAACGTTAAAGTTGTAACCATGCCCCATGCCCAATTTAATTACGAATTACGAATTACGAATTACGAATTACGAATTATTTTAATAAATCCCCGTCCAAGAGCGTAGCATAGGAATAATATAAGAAATCGGTGCTTTTTCGCCAACTTTTACTTGAACAGAGGTAGTTGTCCCAGAGGATATTTTTAAGGCTGGGCCATCAGAGGATGACCATTTGTAGCCACTTACTGATGTAGGGTTTTCTTTGAGTTGGACAAAAGCTTGCACCTGATTTTCACCTTTAGCGGCAAGGCTGGCGGCCATTTCTTTGTTACCAACGATCGCTGTAATATCTTGTGTACTTACCGGAAATGAAGAAATATCTGCGATCGTTCCGACAATGCCACCTTCGCGCTCACGTTTAGCAAAGCTGGGAGTCACCTGTACAGCCATCCCCGGCTTGATTTGCTTACCATCTTTATTCGCAAAGTAAACAAGACTCATAAGTTTTGAATTTGGCTGTTCAGCTTCAATTGAACCTAAGCGACTACCCGGATTCATCATTTGTCCAGGGACAGCGCTCAGTTCGAGAATGTGACCATTATATTTGCTAATAATTCTACTTTCTTGGGATAGTTGCAGTTCTAATTGAGCTATTCGCCGTTTAACTTCCCGAATTTGATTGGTTTTATCAATTGATTGCTTTAAGTCTTGTTCGCGTAACTTAGTATTTTGAGTATTAATATCTTTAATTTTGGTTTTAATTTCGTCAATTCTATTAAGATTTTCCAGATATTCTCGTTGCGTGGTGGTTTCTTGGATTTCAAGATCCTTGAGTTGCACGTCAATATCTGAGAGTTCGCTTTGAGTGTTAAAATATTCCTGTTCAGCTTGCACCAGCATATCTTGGCTGATGACATGCTGCTCAAAAAGCTGACGACGATTATCAACCCGTCCTTTGAGAGTTTTGAGTAAGTAATTAATTTGTTGTTTGCGGGAATTAATGCTTTGACGTTTTTGAGCGATCGCTCTTTGTGTTTGATCGCGTAACTTTGGCGCATCTTGCTCTCGGCGCAGATTATTTTCCAAATCCAGTTTTTGCTGCCCAAGGGTGATAATCTGTTGGTCAATCAGCAGCTTTTGTAACCTGTCAGTCTCTTGATTTTGAGTTTGCAATTGTTGCAACTTTATCTGCTCTTGCTGCAACTGCTGCTTTAGCGCTGATTGGTCGATAATACCTAGTACATCACCTTGTTTAATAATATCCCCCGCCTTGACCTTGAGAGTTAGTAGTGGGCCAGAACTGGGTGCTTGAAATTCTACAACATGATGCGGTTTAATCAAGATACCTTGACCTGTGACTGTGAGCGGAATTCTACCAAACACACTCCAAACGCCAGCTACAGCAACCACAAAACTCATTGCAGATAAAGTCAACCAAGCTTGGGGCTTGACGACATTTATCGCTTGATCCAGTTGTTCTGGTGAAGATAAGCGCTCTAGGGCTTCTTGGCGGAAAATGTGGCTGTGTTTTAGTTGCATTGTTCTCCTTCTTGCTGACAGCACCTAGAACCTTAAGTCTTCTAGACTTTTAAGATTAAAGTGTGATCGGGGAGAACTAGGGGAGAAATAAGGGAAGCGATCGCTTCTACTCAAATGAAATATTCCCGGTATTTCCTAGCTACCTCTTTTGATAGATTTTTACTTAAGTGTCTTAACTGTCCTTGTGTCGCTTTTTTAGCCGTGCTAGTTTACTTGAAATTTGAGATGGATACACAGAAATATGTCTGCAAAAATCATGGAAAGTGTTAATAGAATTACACAACGACTAATGTTAGTAGTCTTAATGTTGGTTGTAAGTGGAATGATGTTCTTATCATCTCCTGCGATCGCTGCTACTATAACAACTGTCAATCGAGATAATTTTGAAGCTGAAGTTTTAAAATCTGACAAGCCTGTTGTTGTGATTATGGCTTTTGATCCCGCATTATTAAATAATGAACTAGTATCAAAAGCTGAAAAATCTTTTGGAGATAAATACAAAATTGTTGTAGGTAGAATCGAAGATAACGGACAAGCATATTCTCGTGTAATTGCGCCACTCATATATCCGCCATTTCCCGGCGCTGTAATCTATAAAAATGGCGAAATACCAACACCGGGATTTGCTGTTAATGTAAATGATCCTACAAGCTCATTTGAAGGCATAAAAGAGAGATTTGAAAATTCACAAGCTTAAGATACCCAGTTCGTGATGCCCAAAAAAAGCCCTCCCCAACCTCGGTGGAAGGGCTTTTTTTTGAAAATGTGGTTTTTAGGTACGAACAACAAGCTCAATCCCACAACAATATTGAAGGCAAGTCATTGTTAGCCAAACGCAGCAATTGATAACCAATTCCAGATATACCGGGTAAAAAGCCAGGATTAAATACAGAATTCGGTAAGTTGGGGAACAGTTGATAAGCTCCAGTTCGCTTGGCTCTAGCCACAACATTTGTTACATTCTGGTGAGCAATTTGATGCCAATCAGGACGGGAACAGATTTTTGCGCCGACTAACAGCACTTCCGCCCGACCAAAGTTGCCACAGCACAAGTGATCGATCGCCTGTAAGCCAAAACTCTGAGTAGTTTGGAGAGCAATTTCAATTTCTTGTTGAATTTCCGGCGTTTCCACGATTCTCAAACTGCCTAAGCGTCCTAAACCAATGCCGGCTGCACCATGACACCACTTATTTGCAAAGTCAGGTTGCCCTGATTGTCCCATTCTGCGGAAGTCGGGCCAGTTGGCAGTGGACTGGCAAAAGACGCTACGCTCATACTCAATTCCTGCTAAACCTGCTTCTAAGTACTTGCCCTCCAAGGTGGCGGCATAAAGTCTGAGCAAGGCATAAGAGATGCCTGCGGCTCCATGAGAGAAGCCAGTTAAGGGCTTATCCCAATAAGTATGCCAAGCTTTGGGCGCACCGTTGTGGCTAACTTGACGGTTGATTAAATGTTGTCCACAGGCGATCGCTTTTTCTAAAACGGTTGCTTCTCCTGTGGCTTGATGCAGGGACAATAGCCCTAAAATTGCCCCAGATGCTCCACTCATAATATCCAAGTGTTCGTCCGCAGCAATTAGTTCTGGTGTCATCAAATCGGCTAATACTTGAGCGTCTGGCAACAACGTCGCATCGTTAAGGAATTGACTAATTTTCACTAGGCTATAGATCATCGATCCTAAACCTGTTGCACCCCCAACGCCCATGAAACGAGCCATACGTTCCCAAGTTTCTGGCTCAATGGTGTGGATTTGGCGACGCAGAGATTGCACTGTCCTCAATGCTAAATCACGGTAACGGGAATCACCAGTTACTTGACTTAGTGCAGCTAAAAACAAAGCAACTCCAGAGCGTCCGTCAGAGAGACAATTGTTCAATACTTGCAGTTGATATCGTTCGGCGCGAGGCACGAAGTCTAAGCCAATCCAGTTAACGCTGCCATCAGGATCAGAAATGGCTCTGGTTTCCAGTTGAGTGGCGATTTCCTTGGCTTCGGCAATAAATTGTTCTGAACTCAGCAACGGTAACGATTCGCCTTGCCATTGCCCACCTTGGCGGCTGGAGGTGGTTGCAATCTTGGCATCGAAGGAGCCTTGAATAATCGCTACTTGTCGAGCTAGGTCGGTTTCATCTAGAGATTGTAACTGGTTGAGCAGGTCTTGATAACTGGATTGCTTGAAGTAGTTGGGAATGGAAGAAGAACCGTTTAAACTCAGTTCATCAACCACTGCGCTAGCCGTGAAGAAGGGAATATCCAATTGTTCCATTGCTCGGAGTTCCGCGCTCAAAAGGGGAAAGGCGTTCGGTTTATCTTGAGCAACTAGAAAAGCACGACTGAGAACATCGAGTTGAATGCTGTAATCTACGCCATGTTTGAGGTAATCGGGTGCTAAAGCTTTTTGGAGGATGATGCCATAAATGCGGGTGTTGCGGAAGATAAAGCGCACCTGCTGATTTTGCATAGCAGATAGCAAACTTTGGCGTGAAAGTAAGAAATCTTTGTGCGCCATCAGAAAGCGATACATCTGCTCAAATCCAGTGGTGATTTGTAGTTGATAATCGTTTGGAGACAGAACAACTTCACCCAAAAATGGCACATTTTTCCCAATCGGCAAGGTTACAGGCT
Organism: Nostoc sp. UIC 10607; assembly: GCF_047228265.1. Classification (NCBI taxonomy): domain Bacteria; kingdom Bacillati; phylum Cyanobacteriota; class Cyanophyceae; order Nostocales; family Nostocaceae; genus Nostoc; species Nostoc sp. UIC 10607. Next base: position 15,804 of record NZ_JBIQNW010000041.1, read on the forward strand.
CAGATAACAGGTGCATATTATCTGTATTAATGTTCTGCCAGCGCGGCACTTTGCGGGGAGATAGTCGAGGATCTGTGCTGCCTAGCCCGCTAATATCATAAGCGACACTGCGATCGCCACTAAAGTCCCAACGCGGTAAAAGTCCGGTGCGGAGTACGGAATCCCAAAATTGTCGTGTGGCGGTTGTTTCTAAATCTTGGGTAAGCGGTGAGTCTTCAATGAGATTCGGTTCATGGTGCAGCAGCGTTTCCATGTCAATCAGCACCAGATGTTCGCCATTGGCAATTAAGTTTTCGTAATGGCAATCTGTTCCCCGCAAAGCGTAAAGCACACACAATAACATCCCAGAACGCTGATAAAATCGTTTCGCAGCGGCTTCATCCACACAAGGCAACTGTTCAACATGTTCTACCCAACCATAACCGTTGCACTCTAGCACCTGAATGACTTTAAAATCTAAAAGATTGCTGTGTTGATTGCACCAATCCAAAAATTGGTTAAAGACAACCTCTAGTCCTAAGTCTTTGGGTTTATAAACAAGTTTAAGTCCAGACTCAAAGGTGAGTAAAATCACCGTTCGTCCGCGTTTGTGTGCATCGGAAATGGATGTTTGAATTTCGGTAACTTTGTTTTGAGAAAATGGGATAATTCTTTCATCAAAAGTTCGTTGAATATCTGTTCTATCTGCAACTAAACGTTCGAGGAATTCAGCAGTAAACTCAACCCAAAAATTGACTGCTGTTGCCACTAACCGACCGAGAACTGGATACTTCTGGAAGAACGTCAGCATTCCATCTTCTAGGAGTTGATTGACGAACTTGGTGTAGTGAGTGTTATTGTTTTGTGTTTCCAGTCCTAGTAAGCCGAGCAAGCTTTGACCAAAGGGACGCACCTGAGAAAATTCAAAATCTAATGTCTTAGTGCAAAGTCCTGCTAGTCGTTTAAGTAGACCACGTTCTAGAGAACTGTAAGCAGTTTGGGAAAGAATCGATAAGGGAAGACACTCTTGGGTAAATTGGCTGTCGCAGCGAGTCAGTAATTGCTGTCTAGCTACCAAGATAGCAGGCAAAAGGATATCTTCAAAGGTAATCGGATCTTGTGAATCGATTGGTAGAAATACTTCGGTTGCAGAATTGAATCCTGTAGCGGTTTGGATGATTTGCTGCAAGGTTTCTGCCCACTCAGGCAAAGGTTGATCAGCAAGTAACTCAATGGTTCCCAATCTGGAACTAACAGTATCGAGGTTTAGCCCTTCCCACTGTAAGCGTTTGTGTAACGTATCCCATTTACCTTCTGCTGCAACTTCGCACCAGCGATGTCTACGACGGTTAATTTCTTGTTCGTTGACTCGATCGACATCAATTGCAAATCTGCTTTCATCAAGGCGTTCCCAGATAAAGCTAGCGTTGGCTGCGATCGCCCTTAAATTGTCTGATGTTTTCTGTTGGGATAAGCGAACAACTTGTTGAACCATAGCTGGATTTCTCATAGTGGGAGTTAAAACAGAGGTATCAATGGAATAAGGCAGAAAATAGGAGTCAGAATTATATTTTCTTAAAGTTGGTGAGAATTATGAATGAAATTCCCTCTTTACCTTCATAAAAAAAGCCAAGAAGGAATCTGTTATGCAGCAATACTTGTTGGGTTTTGAGGGAAAGGAAAAAGGTTAAAGGGTAAAAAACCTTATATATCGAGCCTTCCGCTCCTTTTCCCTTTAACCGAGCAGTATTGTGTTATGCAGCATCTACTTCTGCATTGAACCTACATACTTTTTTTAGCAACAACCAGCGTGTCCACCACCGCAGGAATCTGTATGACATAGTTTGGGCGCACTATCAGCCATCATCCCGCCGCTAACACTGAGTAATTCCTCTTCACTCAGTTCGTTGGAGTCTACAAAGGTCAACTCTGCCAGTATTTGAGCTACGCTTTCAACCGTGAAGTTATAACCTTTTTCTGTACTGGCAATTAACAACAGTTTGATGGCTTCTGTTTGGGTAACTGCTGCTTGCATGTTCTCACGCAACTGGGTGTTTTGGAGTAGGTTTTTAATTTGTGACAACATAATTACATTCTCCTATTGGTGGTAATAATTATTCATGAGATTTCCTCTCCCCCTTGCTCAAAGAAGCAAAGAGGGAATTTGTTATGCAGTATCTCTTTCTGAGTTGAACCTCAGTGCCAAGTATGGAAATTATCCAAATTAAAATATTGGCAAAGTTGGATCTAAAAAGCTCTTTTAGAAAAACAACTGACCTTGGAGACTACAATGCCAAAGAGAAAGAGAAGCTACATACCTTTTTTAGCAATGTCCGCCACCACAGCCTTCTGTATGACATAGCTTAGGCGCGCTATCAGCCATCAATCCACCACTAACACTAAGTAATTCTTCTTCACTCAGTTCATTGGAGTCCACAAAGGTCAGTTCTGCCAGCATTTGAGAGATGGCTTCAACTGTGAAGTTATAACCTTTCTCTGCACTAGCGATCGCTAGCACTTTGATGGCTTCTGCTTGGTTAGTTGCTGCTTTGATTTGCTGTTGTAGTTGGGCGTTTTGAAGCAATTCTTTAATTTGGTGTAGCATACGTTTGTTCTCCGTTTTTGTTGACTTATTGACACGGCAGAGATGTGCGCTTATTTTGGTCGGTGTTCTCTGCTTTTCTGATTTGAATTTAGAGATAAATAGGGGAGAAATAGGGGAGATAGTTACAATTGCAGAAAAGTTTTTCAGCACAGATTAATTGGAGGATTGAAAACTAGGTATTAGTTATTTCTACCCCTACCCTCTCTATCAGGCATCATTGCACCGAGCAGTGTCCGCCACCACAGCCCGCTGTATGACATAGCTTAGGCGCACTATCAGACATCGCTCCACCACTTACACTAAGTAATTCTTCTTCACTCAGTTCGTTGGAATCCACAAAGGTTAGTTCGGACAGCATTTGAGAGATGGCTTCAACTGTGAAGTTATAACCTTTCTCTGCACTAGCGATCGCCAGCACTTTGATGGCTTCTGCTTGGTTAGTTGCTGCTTTGATTTGCTGTTGCAGTTGAGCGTTTTGAAGCAATTCTTTAATTTGGTGTAGCATACGTTTGTTCTCCGTTTTTATTGACTTATTGATACGGCAGAGATTGTACGCTTGTTTTGGGCGGTGTTCTCTGCTTTTCTGATTTGAATTTAGAGATAAAGAGGGGAGAAATAGGGGAGATAAGTGCAATTACGGAAAAATTTTTCAGCACAGATTAATTCGGGGATTAGTTATTTATCCCCCAGCCCCTCTCTATGATGCTGATATCTGCATTACTGCTGTAATATTTGAAGCAAATATGTAGTTTTGCTGTAGTTAAATATCCTAATGATCAACTAAAGATACAATCGCTATACCAAATTGATTGATCTATCTAGGAGATATTAAGGAGTTGGTGATGAGCGCTAAACAATTGGAGCAGGTAAAGCAATTGCAAGCTACCCTCATCAAAATGGAAGTAACATTAGGTGCGATCGCTGATGCTGTAGTCTGGGTAGGAGAAGACCGATACATCCAATGGTGCAATCCTAGCTTTGAGGGTTTGGTGAATCAACCCCACAACACTGTCTCCGGTGCGAAGTTAACTGACTTGCTACCCCTAGCACAAGCAGGACAACCAGTTGCTTTACCAGCCTATCCTGATGTGCGGATACTCAATGGTGAGTACGAAACAGCAAATTACCAGTTCCAGCAGGGTGAGCGGACTTTAACACTACAAATCTCCGGTAACTGTAGCAGACTGACTGATGATCAATGTGCAATATTGGTGATTCGGGATATCACGCTGGCGAAACAAACTCAAGAATCCTTACAAGAGATTGAGGAGCGTTTGCAGACATTAATTAACGCTACACCCGATATTATCTGTTTAAAAGACGGCGAAGGAAAATGGTTGCTGTCAAACCAAGCTAACCTGGAATTTTTACAGCTACAAGGCGTTGATTATCAAGGCAAAACAGATTCAGAACTAGCAGAATTTAGCAATTTTTATCACGATGCTTTGCTCAACTGCGACAAAACAGATGAACAAGCTTGGCAGTTGGGATGTGTGCATCGGGTAGAAGAAGTTATACCCCGACCTGATGGGACGGTGAGCAGTGTAGATATGATTAAAGCTCCCCTATTTCACCAGGATGGTAGACGCAAAGCTCTGGTGGTTTTAGGGCGGGATTTGAGTGAACGCAAACAAACTCAAGTAGCTTTAGAAAACTCTTTGTCTCTGTTAAGCGCTATCTTTGAATCGATTCAAGACGGTATCTTAGTAGTCGATAGCTTAAGTAATATCACTAGTTACAACCAAAAGTTCTTAGAAATGTGGTCAATTCCACCAGAACTTTTAACAGAACCAGATCATCCTAAGCGGTTGGCGTATCTGGCAAACCAGCTAAAAGAACCGGATGTATTTTTGCAACGAGTCCGAGGATTGTACTCACAGCCAGAGCTAGTTAGTTACGACTCATTAGAATTGCGCGATGGCAGAGTATTTGAGCGCTATTCCTGTCCTCAGCGTATCGGTGAACAGATTATTGGTAGAGTGTGGAGTTTCCGCGACATCACCCAACGCCAAAGGGCAGAAGAAGCACTGCGACAAAGTGAGCTACAATATCGCAGTATTTTTGAAGCTATCAATGATGGACTATTTATTACTGAAATAGAAACTGAAAAAGTCGCCGAAGTTAATCCGGCGGCTTGTCAGATGCACGGTTACTCTTATGAAGAATTTCTCACGTTACATCCATCTGTTTACATTCACCCAGACTCACATTCTGTTTTTTTAGAGTTTCTCGAAACAACGCAATCTGGTGAGCAATTTTATGGGCCAGCAGTTGATATCTGCAAAGATGGCACTTTGATAGATGTGGAAGTTAAAGGGACAACTTGCATTTACAACGGTAAGCCGCACATCTTGGCGATAGTGCGCGATATTACTGCTCGCAAACGTACTGAGGAAGCCTTGCGACAAAGCGAAGTCCAATATCGGGATTTAGTACAAACAGCCAACTGCATCATTCTACGTTGGGATGGTAACGGCGACATCATATTTTTAAATGATTATGGTCAAAGGCTTTTTGGTTTCGATTTAGATGAAATTATCGGGCGTAATGTTATTGGCACAATTGTTCCAGAAACAGAAACTTCTGGGCGCGACTTACAGACATTAATGGTTGATATTTGTCAACATCCAGAAAACTATCTATTCAACGAAAATGAGAACTTATGCCAAAATGGCGATCGCGTTTGGATAGTCTGGGCCAATAAACCCATATTAGATGAACAAGGAAACTTAGTCGAAATACTTTCAGTAGGCACCGATGCCACAGAACGCAAACGCGTCCAAGCAGCCCTCCAAGAAAGTGAGTTAAAATTCCGCAGCATTGTTGAAAATGCCAATGATCTGATATTTGTCCTCTCGCCAGAGGGAATTTTTACTTATCACTCGCCGAATGTAACTGCAACTATGGGTTACAGCCTGGAGGAAATCGAAGGTCATTCGGTGGTGGAGTTTACCAAACCTGAAGATTTAGAAATTAGTGTTGCCGCCTTACAAAGGGCTATAACTGGCGAAAGGCTGACTGATATTGAAGTGCGATTGCGACACAAAGACGGTAGCTGGCGATGGTTCAACTTTAACACTTCCACAATCAACACTCCCAGTGGTGAAATTGCGATCGCGGGTGTGGGACGCGACATCACAGAACGCAAGCAAGCAGAAGAAGCTTTGCGTCGTAGTGAAATGAAATACCGCAACATCTTTGAAAATTCCCAAGTGGGGATTTTCCGTACCTGCCAAAAAGATGGATTGATTATCGATGCTAATCAACGTGGTGCTGAGATATTAGGTTTTACCTCTGCTGCTGACTTAATCGGCAAGTATTTTACAACTGACTTATATCTCAATCCAGACGATCGCGTGCAGATGTTAGCAGAGTTAGAAGAAGACGGTGAAGTTCGCAATTTTGAAGTAGCACTGCGACGCTTGGATGGATCTGTTGTTTGGGTACTGTTGTCACTCCGTCTCAACGCAGAAGAATCCTGTTTGGATTCTGTCTTTACAGATATTAGCGATCGCAAACGGCAAGAACAGGCTTTACGCTTAATTGTTGAGGGCACAGCAGCAAAAACAGGTGATGAATTTTTCAATTCCTGCGTTCGTTACCTTGCCGAAGTATTGCAAGTTCAATATGCTCTAGTCACTGAGTTTGGTGATGAGCCAAAAACTAAAGTCCGCACTTTAGCATTTTGGTGTGGCGGGGCTATTAACGAGAATTTGGAGTATGAATTGCAAGGTACTCCTTGTGAACATACCTTGGAAGGTAACCTCTGTCACTACCCTCAAGCAGTACAAGCCGCTTTCCCCCAAGATGCAGATTTAGTGAAGATGAATGCCGAGAGTTTTTTTGGCGTTCCTCTAACTAGTTCATCCGGCGAAATCATCGGACATCTAGCAGTGATAGATGTCAAACCAATGAAGCACGATCCGGGACGGGAACTCATTCTTAAAATCTTTGCTGCCCGTGCCGGTGCTGAATTGGAACGCAAACAAGCAGAAGCCGCTCTACAGGAAAGTGAGTTAAAGTTTCGCACTATCGTTGAAAAGGTCAACGATATGCTGTTTGTCATCAGTCCTGATGGGGTTTTCAACTATATTTCTCCTAATATATTGAACACTACAGGATTTGCCCCCAGCGAAATGGAAGGTAATTCCTTGGCATCCTTTACTCATCCTGATGATTTGCCAATATGTTTTGAAGCCGCCCAAAGTATCCTGGCAACAGGTGAGGGAATTTCGGGAACTGAGTACCGCGCCAAACATCGAACTAAAGGCTGGGTTTGGCTAACTGCTAATGCAGTCCGCACACAAGATGCCCAAGGTAATTTTCAGATTGTGGGTGTAGCTCGTGATATTAGTGATCGCAAACAAGCAGAAGCAGCTTTGCAACGTCGGACTCAAGCCGAAAGTTTACTCAGTAGCATTTCTCGCCAATTTATTGACCAAAATTTAGAAACAGCAATTAATTTTACACTTCGAGCGATCGCTGAGTTTATTAGTGCCGAACACAGTTGCATCTTTGAATGCTCCCAAGATCAACGTGAATTCCACCTCATCCATGAATGGTGTGGTGAAGATGTTGCACCATTGATTGATATTGCAAAAGGTTCGCCTGTGGAAGTTTTCCCTTATTTCTACGAACCGATTCTCCGTGGTAGGCATAGACAAATCTCTTGTGTGGAGAATTTACCACCCCATCTACCTGAGCGAAAAGTTTTTGAAAGTATGTCGTTTCAGTCTTTACTAGCAGTGCCAATGGTTCATGCTGGCAAAGTAGTGGGATTTGTTGGTGCAGCGATGATTCACTGCTCGAAAACCTGGAACCAAGAAGATATTAATTTACTGAAACTGGTAGGTGAAATAATTGCGATCGGTCGAGCTAGGCATCAAGCAGAAGAAGCATTGAGAATTGCCAAAGAAGCCGCCGAAACTGCCAACCGTGCCAAAAGTGCTTTCCTCGCTAACATGAGTCACGAACTCCGCACACCTTTGAATGCGATTCTGGGTTTTTCTCAGTTAATGGAACGAGATACTAGTCTCAACTCAAACCAACGTGAATCTTTAGCTACGATTAACCGCAGTGGCGAACACTTACTCAACCTAATTAACGATGTTCTAGAAATGTCCAAAATTGAAGCTGGACAAATCATTTTCAACCCTGAAGACTTCGACCTTTATCTGCTGTTGCAAACATTACAAGAAATGTTTCAGGTAAGGGCACAAACAAAGCAATTGTTCCTCAGATTTGAAATTGCTCCCAATCTTCCCCGTTATATCCAAACAGACGAGGGGAAACTCCGCCAAGTTCTTATTAACCTTTTAGGTAACGCCGTCAAGTTTACTCAAACAGGGGGAGTAACGTTACGAGTCAGGTTAGGGAGTGGGGAGCAGGGGGAAAACTCCTCTCCTCTGCCCCCTGCACCCTGTCCCTCTGCCTCTTCCCCATCCCTTCACTTTGAAGTCGAAGACACTGGACGGGGAATAGCACCAGAAGAAATGAATAACCTGTTTCAGCCTTTTGTCCAGACCACAAGCGGTATCCAAACCAAGGAGGGAACTGGGCTAGGTCTGACTATCAGCCGTCAATTTGTGCGGTTACTGGGGGGCGATATTCACTTGACGAGTAGCGTTAGACAAGGATCTACTTTTAGTTTTGAAATCCAAGTGAATTTAGCCGCAGCTTTGAAAGCTACACCAAAATTGAGTAAGGGACGTGTACTCAAGCTGGCAGCAGACCAACCATCTTACCGTGTTCTGGTAGTGGATGACCGCAAAGAAAACCGCGATTTAATTGTGCAACTTCTTGGTAGCATTGGCTTTGAGATTAAAGCTGCGAATAATGGACAAGAAGCGATCGCAATTTGGCAAACCTGGCAACCTCACCTAATTTGGATGGATATGCGGATGCCTGTAATGAACGGTTACGATGCAACAAAAGAGATTAGAGCCACGGAAAGAAATACAAATGCAAATCACCGCACTATAATTATTGCCCTAACCGCCAGTGCTTTTGAAGAACAACAGGCAAGCATCTTAGCCGCAGGTTGCAACGACTTGGTTCGTAAGCCATTCCGGGAGCAGGTAATTTTTGAAAAGATAGCTGAATATTTGCAGGTGCGTTATGTTTACGCAGAAGAAAGTCGTGAAGAAGCAACAGACAACAACCTAGAAAATATTCAATTTTCCATCTTGGATCTTCGCTCTGCAATTACCGTTATGTCTGCCCAATGGGTAACAGAACTTAATCAGGCAGCAGTTGAAGTCGATGCTGAAAGGATTTTCCAACTAATTGAGCAAATTCCACAAACACATTCTGCTTTGGCAGAAAAATTGGCAAATTTAGTCCGCAGCTTCTGCTTTGATGAAATTATCAGTCTAACGGAGATAACTTGTAATTCGTAATTCGTAATTCGTAATTCGTAATTAATCAAGTGAGATTTAATTAGCGATCGCAATTTTTATGATAGAACTTTTTTAGCAAATATAGAGTAAAAATAAGCATTTAATTTGTATGGACTGTAACCATGCAAGTTAAATGCTTAAAGTTTATTAATTTGTGACTAATGCTGGTTCTGGCAAAAAATATTTCAGATTTTCTTGCTGAGTCGCAAATTTCAAATACTGAGATGCCATTTCTGGTGTTAGCAATTCTATCATTAATCTGTTTTCCACCCAGAACTCAATCACATCAAAGAAAGAGTCGCGGTTACAGCGCACTACACGCCAACCTTCACGGACACCGATTTGTTCAATTTCTTTCTGACTAATGGGTACAGAAATAGCTGCATGAATATCTGTATACATAGAGGTAATTGCAGTACGGACAAATACGCATTCTTCATCATTTTCACCAGGTTCAATTTGAGAGCCTAAAGGATAAAGTTCAATGGCTGTACCGTATTCATCAAAAGGTATAACCATATAGCTTCCTGGGTTAGGAGGAAATGCAACAGCTTGCGCTTTTAAGATTTCTGCCAGAACTTGAGCAACATGGCTAGGGTTTCTAACAGCAATTGAAATATGGTGAATCATGGGATAACCTCAGTTCGATATTTTGTAGATTAAAAAACAATCGGGGAGAACTAGGGGAGGCAGGGGAGAGTAGAGAAAGAAAAATGTTTAACCCTTGAATAGACTTCTTGCACAAGTCGGGAAAAGGGGAAGGGGTAAAGGTTTTGTATTTAACCCTTCCCCCTTAACCTTTACCCTTTCCCCATAAGAGTGTAAAAAACACTTTTGCAAGAGGTTTAATGCTTATTGAGGTCGCCCGTAATGACTTCGCCCCTTACCATCGGCAGTCTCAAGTACTAAAACTTGCTGCCCGTACTCATTCGTCTCAATCGACCACTGATAAGTCTCAGGCTTTGCTGTATTGCGGCTGGAGTAAGTGCGCCCGCTATTGCAAATTTGCCCTTTAGATGTGCTGTCACTGGGTTGGAAAGTCAGGCGTTGGGCCTCAATCTTAACTTTGCCTTTTTCCTCTATGAATAGGTTAGACGCACAGTTGTAAGTGTTGATTTGAAGCAGCCTATTTCGCTTGTAGTTTCCGTTAGATGCAAGTTGAAATTGATCGCTAGAACCGTTCGGGGCGGCTGACTGCCCTGTGTAACTATCTTGATATTGGATGGACGAGATTCGACCATATCGCCACTCACCCTGGAGTTCAGCAGGGACTCCAGTGTCGTTTTTACCCGCCTGACTCGCGCTTGGGTAAAAAACAAGGCTAGCGGTGAGGCCCAAACTCAGGGAACTAGTAGCGAAAAGGCGGACAGCTTTTAGCATAGAATAGGGTTGCTTGTTTGTTATTGAGTACATAGGACTTTTGTAGAAATTAATTAATTTATTTATTTATCAACAAAGACGATTTGGAATGCGAAGTCTGCGTGTTTATATATAGCCCGTCTTAGTAGGGGCGTACAAATGTGCGCCCTGCATCCAAATGAAAAGCTCACGCAAGAAACTGCAATCCATATTTGTTCAAAACAGGCTGTACTTTTTCCATGTTTAGCGATGAGCTATCTGCTACTTGACCCATTTCTTCATAAAAGTTCTTCGCGCCCTTAGGGGAAATTAAAACCAGAAATTTAGCAGTAGCAGAACGAATTTTGAAGGCATGTGGTGCATTGTGGGGAATGTTAACGAAAAAGCCTGGTGATGCCAAAATTGTTTCTGTACCAACTTGGATTTCTAGTTCTCCTTCTAGAACATAAAATGCTTCTTCCCAAGGGTGAGTATGCAGTGGCGGCCCATTTTCTTCTGTATCTGTAATTTCATAAATTGTCCAAGCTTGATTTGTCTCTTCCCCAGTTACTTTTGTTGTGAAATGTGAACCAAGAATTGAGAATTGATTACCTTCTCCTGGTGCAAGAATAGTTGGTTTACGTATGGTTGAACTTTGCATATAAGTTACTCCTTGTTATGTAATTGGGTAGTGTAATCTACAAACTTGATTTGATGCTTTTAACATTAGAAATTAATCGGGGAGAACTAGGGGAGATAAATGGGTAATTGATATTTTTTTTGTAACTGATTATTAAGACATTGAACTAAGGTTAAAATCTCTAAGAATAATTAGTAGCCTATTCTGGCTAAAGTCGATATTGCCATGCCTAAAGAGCCATTCAACTTGCCCAAAGCAGACATACTAGTGATTGATGACACGCCAGAAAACCTGAACCTCCTATCTGCCATGCTGACGGAACAGGGGTATAAAGTTCGCAGCGTAACTAAAGGCTCTACGGGGTTACGGGGAGCAAATGCAGTTCCCCCCGACCTGATTTTGTTGGATGTGAATATGCCGGAGATGAATGGCTATGAAGTCTGTCAACACCTGAAGGCAAACGATCGCACCCGCGAAATTCCAGTAATTTTTATCAGTGCTTTGGGTGATGTGCTGGATAAGGTGAAAGCTTTTGCAGTTGGTGGGGTGGACTATATAACTAAGCCTTTTCAACTAGAAGAGGTTTTAGCACGAATTGAAAATCACTTGACGATCTGGAAACTGCAACAACAACTCCAAGCTCAAAATGAGCGGTTGCAGCAGGAAATTTATGATCGCGCCAAAGCAGAAGAGAAGTTTACTAAAGTTTTTCGCTCTAGTCCCAATCCAATCGCGATCGCGACCATTTCGGAAGCTCGCTTTATTGATGTCAATCCCAGTTTCTTGAAGATGAGCGGCTATTGTCTAGAGGAAGTGATTGGTGATACGGTTGCTGAACTTAATTTAGGTAAGGATGCAGTAGCAATCGCTCAGACCATCCAACTTTTATCTGATACTGGGTCACTCTATAATCAGGAATTTGAATTTTCTACCAAGTCTGGAGAGGTCAAGACTATACTGCTATCTATCGAATTGATTGACCTGGGTGGGGTGCAATGCGCTTTATTGATTGCCAACGACATCACCGAACGTAAACGCTTGGAAAACGAGTTTATCTCTCTAGTCAGTCACGAATTACGTACACCTTTAACCTCTACAATGGGAGCGTTAGATTTATTGGGTGCAGGACAATTAGGAACTCTAACTGAACAGGGACAAAAAGTTCTGAGCATTGCTACCACTAATACTGAACGGCTGATCCGATTAATAAATGATATTCTCGATTTAGAGCGGATGAAATCAGTCAAAATCTTCATGCAGAAGGTGAAGTGCAACGCTGCTGACCTGCTGATTATGGCAACAGAAACAATGCAGGCAATGGCAGATAAATTGCAAGTTAAACTGATTGTCCATCCTCTAGCAATTGATCTTTGGGCAGACCCCGATCGCCTACTGCAAACTCTGACCAACTTAATAAGTAACGCTATTAAGTTTTCTGAACCAGGTGATACCGTGTGGGTAAGTGCCACACTCGCAGAACACAAGGGTGTTGGGTTTGGAGAAAATGAGCATTCTTCAACACAAGGCACTCCATTACCAAGTTTCCTGCTAATTACCATCCGAGATGAAGGGCGAGGAATTCCTGAAGATAAATTACAACTAATCTTCGAGCGCTTTCAGCAGGTAGATGCATCCGACTCCCGCAAAAAAGGAGGAACAGGTTTAGGACTGGCTATTTGCCGAAATATTGTCCAGCAACATAACGGTAAAATCTGGGTTGAGAGCACTTTGGGCGAAGGTAGCACGTTTTATGTACTGTTACCTTTACCAGCTTTCTAATAAAGGGCTTCTAACTGCTTAATTATCCCCTGCTTTTCCCTGATTTAGCTTTAGAATATCTCAAGAGCGATCAAGCAAATCAGCACTTACATTGTGCAAGAGTGTCATTATGAACAGAAATATCTTGATTGTTGATGATGAAGAAGATGTGCGGGCGATCGCAAAGTTGGGATTAGAAATGGGTGCGGGCTGGAATGTTTTGACGGCTAGTTCTGGTCAAGAAGCCTTAAACGTAGCTGTTAACCATAAACTAGATGTCATCTTACTAGATATGATGATGCCTGATATGGATGGGCGTGCAACTCTACAACAACTGAAAGCTAACCCCGCAACTAAAAAAATTCCAGTAATTTTATTAACAGCCAAATTTCAGCAATCGGATCGAGAGAGATTTACTGATTTGGATGTTGCTGCTATTTTTGCCAAGCCTTTCCGTCCATTGAAACTGGCAGAGCAAATTAGTGAAATACTGGGCAGTTAGGCTGACTTTGATAAACGGCAAAGAAGGCGCTGCATAAATGCAGAATCATTTAATGAAAGAAGATGTAATTCCAGAAGTTGGAGAACTTGATGAATTAGAGACATTTGTTGGCTCAAAAAAACAAAATTTGGTTATGGACAGCAGTAAATCACTTTACTCAAGGTATTTTAGCCTGGGTTTTGGGACGACAACCAGTGCCGAAATTTTTGAGCCATTGTGGAAAATTGCGCTCACAGTGGAAAAGCTATTTTTATGTGACAGACGGCTGGAAAGTTTACCCAAGTTTTATTCTAGATGGAAACCAAATTGTTAGTAAAACATATATGACACGAGTTGAAAATGAAAACACAAGGCTTAGACATTATCTGGCACGTATTCACCGAAAAACTTTATGCTATTCCAAGACAGAAGAAATGCTGAGATTCTCAGTTAAATTGATACTTCATTGTTTGAAGTATCAAACTGTACCTACATAAATCGATTCATCCCTTCATTCAGCAACGCCATACTATTCAAAAGTGTTATGGGTAATTTCTTTAAGTGTTCAGCACATCATTGAAGTAGTGTAGCAATTTTCACTAAACTCCTGAAGTTAACCAGATAAAAACTAAGTAGAAAAATTTCAACTAAGCGCCACATTAAAAATAAAATACAAGTTTATTTACGGACTATATAACAGGTAATAAATAATTTATTAGATGTATTATTTTTATCATTTATTAGCTGAAATGTTATTTAAATAACCAATATAAATTTTTCAAAAAATAGCGCTAATTATAGAAAGTTGAGTTAATCTTGGAAACTAGCAATTGTTAATAACATACGTTGTTACTGGGTGACAACATTGGAGATTCGCTTTGGTCTCTATGTAATCAAACCAGCAAGTAAAATGATTACCATAGAATATGCAAGAAGGAAGCTTTATTTGGAGTCATCTAGAAAAACAGCATCGCACGGTTGGCAAATGGATTGATTGGGTATGGCTAATCGTGTTGCTGTTTGCAGCAGTTTTACTGTTTAGCATCAATCTGGGAGGATTGCCGCTGCGAGATTGGGATGAAGGGACTGTGGCACAGGTAGCTCGTGAAATTTGGCACGCTCCAGCAGGTTCTATGCGGTGGCTTTACCCAACGCTAGGAGGCGAACCATATCATAACAAGCCGCCTTTGATGCATTTGCTAATTGCTTGGGCTTATTCTCTTGGAGGCGAAAATGAGTTGACAACGCGCCTGCCTGGAGCAATTTTAACAGCAACATCTGTACCTTTACTGTATTGCATTGCTCGAGAGATATTTCGCCAACGTTGGGCTGCTATTTATAGCGCCTTGATTTATCTAACAATGCTACCTGTAGTGCGTCATGGGCGGCTGGCAATGTTGGATGGGGCGATGGTAAGTTTTTTGATGGTAATGATGTTGTGCGTGTTGCGATCGCGCCGGGATTTACGTTATTGCCTTGGTGTTGGTATTAGTTTTGGATTTATTTGCCTGACTCAAGGATTACTAGGCGTATTACTAGGTGCGATCGCGATCGCGTTTCTGTTTTGGGATACGCCACGACTGCTCACCTGTTACTATCTGTGGATAGCAATCTTAATTGGCATTTTGCCTGTAGCTGCTTGGTATGGTGCCCAACTAATTCACTATGGTTACACTTTCGCCCAAATTGGGATTGTAAACCCATCACTCGGCCGAATTGGCTCATTTGTGGAGGGAAATTCTGAACCACCTTGGTACTATGTTATTGAACTTTTAAAATACACATGGCCGTGGCTATTATTCTTACCACAAACTGTCCGCTTAACCTGGGAAAACCGCAACCTTAGCTGGGCAAAACTAGTAATGGCGTGGAGTGGTGTTTATCTGCTGGTAATTTCCTTCATGATTACCAAAGTTCCCTGGTATTTATTCCCAATTTACCCAAGTTTAGCTTTAGCTTTTGGTATCCAGTTATCAGATACAGAAAATTCGCCTTTACTCTCATCCTATCCCCGTGCTTGGGTCGCTGGTTTAGCGATACTTGCTGTAGCCGCTTCTGCTGGTAGTATTTATTTCAGTTGGGGTACAACACCAAAAACAGATTTACAACTGATTTTTGCAGCAGTAGCTTTAACTATGACCTTAGCAGCTATTTTGGCAGAACGAGGCGACGCGCAATTTCTGAAGATTTTGTTTTGGGGAAGTTATATTTCGCTGCTACTGTTAATGAAATCTAACTACTGGGTTTGGGAATTATCTGAAGCCTATCCAGTTAAACCAGTCGCCGCCATGATCGCGCGGGCAAATCCAGCTACGAGGAAGATTTACACATCCTTTCCCTACCATCGTCCCTCGTTGGATTATTATAGCGATCGCACCATCATTCCCGCTTCTGTTGGCGAACTGGAATATTATTGGCACTACAACGGGCAACCCTACTT
Organism: Nostoc sp. UIC 10607; assembly: GCF_047228265.1. Lineage (NCBI taxonomy): Bacteria > Bacillati > Cyanobacteriota > Cyanophyceae > Nostocales > Nostocaceae > Nostoc > Nostoc sp. UIC 10607. Next base: position 31,443 of record NZ_JBIQNW010000041.1, read on the forward strand.
TCTACTTCATGCATCTGCTTTTAACAATCTCCAACTAGAGTCGATGAAGCTAATTGACCAAGCTGAAGGCTGGAAGTTAGTTACAAAAGATACTAATCGTCTATAAATGTAAGGGATAAGGCACAAGAGGCAGAGGAGCTGGAGGGAGAATTAAAATTACCTCTTTCCCCTCTGCTTCCTAAATCTGTTTTATAGCAGTAGGGGCACAGCAGTGCCCATTGGTGTCAACTTAAGCTAAAAGCTTTTTCAAATCTCGTTTCCAGCCTCTGGGCTGGAAATGCTGCTCTTGGCGGCTCTGCCGCCAGCAAGAGAGGCAGCAGCCCCAAGGACGGCATTCCCAGTCGGAGACTGGGAACGAGACAATCCTAAAAGCTGGTTATAGACTGGTTTTTACGTTAAGTTGACACCAATGAGCAGTGCCGTGCTCCTACGGGTGTACCTCACGTAAACGAGAACCGCTGTAATAAGGAGAGAGATTGTCCGTCAGGACTCTTTATAAGGTTTTAAAGATTTTTAGATAATTAGATGATTTGTATACACCACCGTAGCGACCCCCTTTTTAAGGAGGTCGCTATAGGGGGATCTTATCCGAACTATATTGATATCTGTCTTGCGAAAGATTTATCGTTAAAACCGTAGAGGAGAAAGAGTTTTGAATTATGGGTAATTAAGCGAACTTGATATTCCCAGGTAAAATTTTGTGAGTTATTTAATAAATAAAATTTTGATTCCAAAAATAATTAACTATATTTTCGTTAGAAAACATTAGCTTTAAATACCTTTATAAAATACCCAAAAGTATCTAACTGCACAAATTGGTTATGATAAATAATTTCATTAGCTATTAATCTATAAACGCGTAAGTTATGACTATTAAAGGTTCCAAGGATAATGTTCTATTAAATAGATAAATATTTTGAGATTTGCCAAATAAATTAGTGAGATGTATGTTATGGTTTTTATAGGAATCAAACAAGTTAAAAGCACAAAAAGACTTCAAGACAAGTTTGAGGCAAGCTCAAGAAAGTTTTTTTGCTCTGGTAAGTCCACTTCAATTAGCTACATCTTTTTTTGACGAAAATCTAAAACTAGATTGAGTAAGATAGTAGCCTTTGTAACAACTTGAAGTCAATCGAAATTTATCTGGGTATGAGCCAATAAGAGTTGGCTAACCTAGCTAGAGCATTACCCGCCAAAGGCAATTACTCTTGGAGTCTGGGAAGAAAGACTCTTAGTACAGCCTGACAATTCAATAGGAATACAGAATATTTACTAACTTCGTCTTGCGGAAGTAAACGTTTTCAACCGCAAACTAAGTTGAAGCAGTTGCTGACTTTTGGAACGAAAACTTCAAGCAGAATGGTGTAGTTCCACAATTTATAGGAATTTAACCATACTGTCAAAAGTCATTAAGATATTGTCTAAGCCAGAGTGTTAGGGATTGCCTGTGCAGGCATTATATTACTGCACCTGTAACTGCTACTTTTGGGTTGGAATTTATCCTGCTGCATCAATCACGAAACGAGAAGCTTTATGGATGTTCTTGGCGACTTGACATCAGCAAAATCAGAAAAGTTGTAGCGACCATTTAAGAGTGGATTGCAATTTGGTTGGTTGTGTGGTTCAGGGAACAAATCTGCGTTCGTTTGAATTCCTGCTGCAACCACTCTTGAGGCTTGAGCAACCATTTGGGATTCTGTTACAACAACTAACAATGCTGAAGTCAAAGTTTTAAAGGCTTTGTTATTAGGAAATAGAGATTTCTCTATCCCTTAAGCCATCGCTTCGTGGGTAAATATGTTCTGATTTTAACTGTTTTTGCCAGGATGCGATGTCTAGTGACAAGTTGCTATGCATATACGCCAACAGGCTCTACTTCCCTACGACGCCAAGGGTGAAGATTTCACATCAAGCTTACGACCCATCAACTAAATCATTGTAGGAAACACAACCATGACTGAGCAAAAGATTAGACAAATAGCTTTCTATGGTAAAGGCGGTATTGGTAAATCTACCACTTCTCAAAACACCCTAGCAGCAATGGCTGAAATGGGTCAACGCATTCTGATTGTCGGTTGCGACCCTAAAGCTGACTCTACTCGTTTGATGCTACACAGTAAAGCTCAAACAAGTGTTCTGCAATTAGCTGCTGAACGTGGCGCTGTAGAAGATATTGAACTCGAAGAAGTAATGCTGACCGGTTTCCGCGATGTACGTTGTGTGGAGTCTGGTGGCCCTGAACCTGGTGTGGGTTGCGCTGGTCGTGGTATTATCACCGCTATCAACTTCTTAGAAGAAAACGGTGCTTACAAAGATGTTGATTTTGTAAGTTACGACGTTTTGGGTGACGTTGTGTGCGGTGGTTTCGCTATGCCTATCCGTGAAGGTAAGGCACAAGAAATCTACATCGTTACCTCTGGTGAAATGATGGCAATGTATGCAGCTAACAACATTGCTCGTGGTGTTCTCAAATATGCTCACACTGGCGGTGTGCGTTTGGGTGGTCTGATTTGTAACAGCCGTAACGTTGACCGGGAAATCGATTTAATCGAAACCTTGGCAAAACGTTTGAATACCCAAATGATTCACTACGTACCTCGTGACAATATTGTTCAACACGCAGAATTGCGTCGGATGACTGTTAACGAGTACGCTCCTGACAGCAATCAAAGTAACGAATATCGGACATTGGCTACCAAGATTATCGACAACAAAAACCTCACTGTCCCTACCCCAATTGAGATGGAAGAGTTAGAAGAGTTATTGATTGAATTCGGTATCCTTGAAAGCGACGAAAATACCGCAATGCTTGTTGGTAAGTCTGCTACTGAAGCACCTGTTTAAACTATTGCTAAGTAAATAATGGTTTAGGGTGGGCAGCAGCTCACCCTTTCATTTTTACATTTTTTTGTTTGAAAGGAATATACCGCGATCGCTCGTTTGTATGCAATACACTTTGACCTCAATACGGTTCGGTTAAGGCAAGAGACGCGATAAATCGCCGTCTCTACAAAGGACTGATTATTGCAAAGACGGCGATTTATCGCATCTTTGCGATTGGCGGCGTGTCATCAAAAAACCTTATCCGAACTGTATTGATTTTGACCTCTCTCCTTTTATAAGAGAGGCTTTGAGGTTGACTCTTTTTTCTACACTAGTTTCAATCCCTAATAGGGATTTTGATGAATTGCAATTTATGAAATCAGGGAAGGCGAAAAATTTATAAAATCTCTTTCAATCCCTAATAGGGATTTTGATGAATTGCAATCCTTCCAGTCCCCAGGCTGCAACCCGGTCATACTGCGACCTTTCAATCCCTAATAGGGATTTTGATGAATTGCAATCCGCAAGCAATGGCAAGTCTGCCGGAGCGGAGTCCCTTTCAATCCCTAATAGGGATTTTGATGAATTGCAATAATTTACATTCTCCAGGGTCGAGGTGAGATTGGAGGCAGGACTTTCAATCCCTAATAGGGATTTTGATGAATTGCAATACAAGAAGCATAAAAAGGTATATATGCATAAGAACTTTCAATCCCTAATAGGGATTTTGATGAATTGCAATTCTATTGCTGGAATCAGTTAGTTGATGGTTTAGCGATCGCTCTTTCAATCCCTAATAGGGATTTTGATGAATTGCAATAGGAAGCCTTATGGAAGTTATCATCATTTTCCTACTTTCAATCCCTAATAGGGATTTTGATGAATTGCAATTTGGCTGATCAGGTGTACCAACCATCTGAGAAATCTTTCAATCCCTAATAGGGATTTTGATGAATTGCAATGTCTACTTGAGTTATTGGAAGAAAAGGATTATTTCTTTCAATCCCTAATAGGGATTTTGATGAATTGCAATTCATCAGGAGTAAACCACTCCGAACTCGCCTTATGTCTTTCAATCCCTAATAGGGATTTTGATGAATTGCAATCAGGAGACTCATAAGGAACTCTGCGAGAAATACCTTTCAATCCCTAATAGGGATTTTGATGAATTGCAATAAGATGCAGAGCGGCTGCTACAACTTCGGTATCACCTTCAGTCTTTCAATCCCTAATAGGGATTTTGATGAATTGCAATATTACACCAATGCTGGGGTTTTGCCGGGGCAATTCTTTCAATCCCTAATAGGGATTTTGATGAATTGCAATTTTTGATGTACTGCTGTAATAAATTCTGCCATCAGCTTTCAATCCCTAATAGGGATTTTGATGAATTGCAATTTTCCTCTTCGGTTGTTCTTCCATAGTATGCAATCTTTCAATCCCTAATAGGGATTTTGATGAATTGCAATTCGAGGATTCAATAATTGCTGTGTTTAGTTTCCCCTTTCAATCCCTAATAGGGATTTTGATGAATTGCAATCCTATCGTTTTCTAAGTCGCAGACAGCGACATTCGCCTTCTTTCAATCCCTAATAGGGATTTTGATGAATTGCAATAGCTGATAGCCGCGCTAAATACCAATTGAAGGCTTTCAATCCCTAATAGGGATTTTGATGAATTGCAATGGCGGGAGTCTCAAACCCAAGCTGTATTTAGTTTTCAAGGTTCGGTTGCGCGATTCAAGGGCAATCATAGCATTAGGGAATTCGTTTGGGAAGAGTGTTAGGAAAATTTGAAGGCTGAAATCGAGCTTTGATAAGCATTTCAGAGATTGCGCGGATGACGAGTAGGAGAACAATGGGTTGAAAGCTTTACTGTAGCTGGAATAGGGGCACTTTTTTGGGGCTGTCGAATTTGTACACCTACCCCTCCGCGCATTTGAAATACAGAAATCTAGCTAGAAGTGGACTCAGCAAAGAAAATTGTTTCGTCCCGTGGCTGTTCTCCGCCAATACGTTCGACTTTTCGCTCACAACAGCCACAGAGAAAATAAAAGCGCACGCTATCAGTGTCAGGTTTTATTAATTTCGCTAAACGCGATCGCAGTTTAGCATACTGAGTGGGAGTGATATCGCACTCAAACACACTCAGTTGCATCCATTGTCCGTAAGACTTGAGAACCGAATGGATTTTAGTCCGACGTTTATCTTCTGGAATGTCGTAGCTGACAACAATATACATAGCAAAGTACGGGAGAGGAAGAAATGACAACTTATTTAAGAACTAGGGGAGGATATTTATCGATTTCGTTCATGAGGTACTTACTTAATAATCTCGCTTGAATTTCAAAGGCTTCTTGATAGGTGCATTTGTTTCCCATGACTGGATGTTTGAAACTCGATAGTTTCTTTTGTTGGTAGGCGCGGAGAAATGTATGCAGTCCTTCTTTGGTTAAAGTTACGGCACCACTGAGCGGTTCGGTGGTAAAGTCAGTTAGGGTTAGCGATCGCTTGTTAATCAGCGACAATACTACAGCATCCACTATTAAAGGACGAAATTCTTCCATCAAGTCCAAGGCTAGGGAAGGTCTACCATAACGTTCAACGTGTAAGTATCCTAGATAGGGATCGAAGCCAACAATATTTAAAGCACTTTGCACATCATGGCGTAGTAATGAATACCCAAAACTCAGTAGGGCATTAACCGGATCGGTTGGTGGACGGCGGTTTCTGGCTTCAAATCGAAATTCTGAGGTTTTGATTAGCTGTTGAAAGCAACCAAAATAGGCTGCACTACCAGCACCTTCTAAGCCTCTGAGGGAATCAATACTGTTAGTTTTTTCGATTGGTGCGATCGCGTTTTCCAATCGAGTAATGTTATTATTCAAGTCAGTATCAGAATGTTCTCGCTGAGTGCGAAGTAATGTATGGCGGTAATTTTTTAATTTACCTCGCACAAATCCTCTGACTAAATGTATTGCTGGTTCTGATTCTCCCACAGCTTGCCATTGGGCTTTACGAACAAAGATATTTTTAGTAGTTTCTGGTTCTAAACGTCCTAAATATCGTCCGTTTTGTGTGAGAAATGTTAAGCAAATGTGACGTTCTAAAAGTTCATTAACGACGGCGGGAGAAATAGTAGCCCGTCCTAGTACTACAATTCCTTCTATTTTAATTAAAGGGATATCCAAGATTGTTTTTTGTTCAGCTTTGACGGTGAGACGTTCGTCAACTTTACCGATAAAAGCATCGGCTTGTGTTACGTAAAGTGTTCCCATTTTTGATTCTTCCTAGTAATAATTGGAGATTGGGTGAATAGATTTATTAGGTATAATTCAATATGTTTGGCAAGGGTTGTTGGTGTAGATAATTGGTTTTTCAAGACGCGATAAATCGCGTCTCTACATGATGGTTTTGTTGCTCATTCTGAACTGTATTGGGGTATGATTTAATGTACTTCTTGATAACTTTTGACTTTATCAGTTGCTTTGGGCAAACATTGCGAATAAAGGCTGCATCCTTGGCAGCGTTTACTGTAAACTGGTTTTGGCATTACTCCTGTTTCTAGGAGATTTGTCACAGATTGAATAGTAGCGATCGCACTTTGCCGTAACTCTTGATTAATCTCTACTAATTGCCGTTGATGGGAGTGGGCATAATAGATATATCCAATAGTAACTGCTTGTCCCGTCATCTCTTCTAAACATAAGGCTTGGGCACAAACTTGCAACTCATCGTTATCCCATTCGCCTTTGCGTCCCCGTTTGTATTCCACTGGATAAACTTCACCTGATTCGGCTTCAATTAAATCGGATTTGCCAATGAGTTTATATTGCTCCGACTTGAGCCAAATTGCCCGAACTTGCCAAGTTTCTCCTCGCTGTACATCGCTTGTCGTGTGGACGCGATCGTGTAAAGTTGTACCTTCAATTGTGTATTGATTATCGGTAAATTCGCCTGCACAAAACATTCGCCAACAGCGATGCGGACAATAGGCATATTGATTCAATGCCGCAATGGAAATATATTCTAATGAAGGGGATAGGTGAGAGGTTACAGGGGACAGAAAATTTTTCATATTTTTACTCATTGCGTATTGATTAGTCGATTACGAAGAGTAGTAAGCATTTTGCTGATTTCTGTAATCAAAAATAAAGTAGAGTTTGCTTGTGATTGAGGTATATAATTCAACCTTACAGTCAGCATTAAAAAAGTTTCTGTTTCCATTAACGAGCCTTTAGCGATCGCTAAAAAGTTTGCATAATCTTTTTTCGTTCCTCGTGCATGACCCTCAGCTATATTTGCTGGTACTGATACTGCTGCTCTAGTGATTTGCGAAGTCAATCGATAAGTTTCTGTTACTGGAAATTTAGCAGTTAATTGATATATCTGCACTATTATATCCATTGATTTTTGCCAAACAATCAAATCTCGATGCGACTCTATTTTCATAGGTGATAGGAAAGAGGTGATAGGGGACAGGTGACAGGTAACAGATGACTGATGAAGTTTGGTTCTGTTTTATACATTATTTATAACTTATCCACTATCCCCTGTCCCCTGTTCTCTGTCCCCTATCCCCTATCCCCTGTCCCCTGTAACCTACGTACCATTCCCATACCCATTGTTGTTTTTCTGCCGACACCAGTATATAAAGCAAAGTCAGCTAAAGCGTTAATTTGCTTAATTTGTATTGGTTCAACTGTCCCTAAAATTTTATAAGTAACTTCGCCAACAATGCCGATAAATTTGCTGCGAGAGTCGGCTAATATTTCTGTGTGAATGTTGACAAATGACGGAAATATTAACTCGATCGCAATCTGAGATAATTCTATGCCACTGTACTTATTCCACCGCGAAAGTAGGGAATTGAAAACAGATTCTCTGGTAGGAAGGGTACTATCATACTGTCCTTGACGGAAGGCGGTAGGCGTAGAAAAGGTAAGGTTTATGGAAGAATTGCGATCGCTAGCTTCTTCGTATAATTGAGCGTAAGTACTGGCATTCGCCCAAGGTTGAATAGATTGGGGTGTGCCTTGAATGCTGGTAATATACAAGTCAGCCGGGCCAAGATGCCAAGGGCGATTGGGATTAAGATTTAGCCAAAGTTGAGTAAGTTTACCAAATAGAGTGTCATCTAATAAAGAGATGCGCCACCAACAAGGTGTCCCGGCAGGAATGGGTTGTTGATGTGAGTACTGCAAACTACTGCTAGTAGAAATTTTAGATTTATATTTACCCCGATCCTGTCCCCTATCCCCTATCCCCTCTCCCCTAATTTGCAGGGGGGAAAGGGTGAAAGCTTTATCTGCGGTGGAATCGTGCAAGCGATCGCCTAATGTGCTATCTACAGAACTAACGAGGGTTAAAAATAAGGCGTGGAGATGTCTACCTGTAAGATACTGTGGTGGAATGGGCGATTGAGGTAGCAAATTCAACACTAAACTATGAGGCATACTTTCTTTTTTTGGTTGTAGACTGAGTGATTCTTGACTCTACAGTGAACTCAGGGATTTCTTGGAGTTCAGCATCACTCAAACTATACTGTTCACAAACGAGACTCAGACGATTTCCTGGGGTTTTGACAGCGTTAACCGAATGGGTTAAATCACCTTGAAAATAAACTAAAGTATTGAATTGGGGCTTAATTTGCCCAAGTTGGCGTTTGTGCGATCGCAATACCAGTTCTCCCCCTTCCATATCCGCAGGTACGCGCACATAGAGAACACTGACAACCGCAGGCGGTTCAATGGTTTTGGAGTAGGAACGTAAGGAGCGATCGATATGCGGATCGACGCGGGAGCCTTCCTTTAGCTGTAAAGGATTGAGGTAAAAAGCATTACAATTCGGCTGGAGAGCCAAATCGAGGTAAAGCTTGAAGTAGGGAAACTGCTGTTCTACTTTTGCTAATCCAGAACGCTGAAATACTACAGAAAATCCTTTAGTGGCGACAAAATCGCGGTTGAGGTTGTTGATAGCAAAGTAAGGACAAGCTTGGATTTCTCCCCACAAGTTGTTTAGGTAATCGCTGGGGAAGGCGTTGGTTTGTTGTTGATAGTGTTTCACGGGTGATAGAGGAGCGATCGCTGAATGTGGTATCTAAAATTTTAAAGAATGTCGAGTGATGATCGTAGTATTCACTTAAGTTAGAAGAACTACATAAGGAGAAAGACCAATGAGAATTGATGATTACAATGCAGCAAAGGCACTAACTGAAAAACTTAAAGAGAACTTACCCATTAAAGCACGAGCAGGCAAGGAGTTTTTGAAGACATTAAAGCAAAAAGGAGTAAACGCCGATCCAGACAGAGAATTTGAAATTGATTTCGTTGGCTATTCAGGAGATGAAGGCGGGATTATGTGCGGACTAAAAGATCCAAATAATCCCGAAAGTAAAGAACAATATGTTTCTTCTATTACTCATCTAAAGATTGATCCTAATCATTCTCTAGCTGCTGAAGTGCAGACTTACCAACGCCAGCGAATACGTAAATTAATGTTGCAAGATGCCAGAGGTTTTAAAGCAGAGCTAATGAAACTAGAGCCAGCAAAAAATAAAACCCGTAGTAAAGGTTTTGGGAAGTGATTAATTCCGAAAACGATATTCTATCCGAACTGGAATTTTTAAGTTTTGAATGCCATCAAATTGATAGTATTGACCTCGCATTTGGACATTCTGAATTAAGCTAACTGGAGGCATATTCACAACATCATAGCTAATCACTTGATTAGTGAACATGACATCTAAAGGATTTAATGGATGTGTACAAGTGAATATACCTTCAGCAATTTTAGGTTTCGGTAATTGTTCAACCGTAACTTCAGCTTTGCTCATCCATTTACCCAAACGAATCCACTTTGGTAGTTTGAGTTCTTTTTGGGAAATGACAAAAAACTCAAATACACTTTCTGCGGCTATTTCTTTTGCTCTGCCAAAACTAGGGATATTTTTTTGTGTTTTCTCCATTTCAACGTGGTAGTTGTTATTAGCATACTTCCAGGTGTTGAGGATAGAAGAATGATTGAGCGATCGCGCCGGAGTTACGTAAATTCCTTGTTGATTGAGTGGCGTTAGATGCTCCTCATATTTTGGCACTTGTTCGGGGCAAAAATAGCGATAAGAATGTTCTTCAGCAACGGTAGTAGAGTAGATTTGGCTATCAACTAAACCCAGTGCATAACAGAGAGCGTAATTGTGAATTATTGGCTCTGTTTCATACAATCGCCCGATTTCACGAGTTGCGTAATAGAGGCTGTCGTGCAACTCCAATTGACAGCGATAAATAAACACCATTACTCTTTCCCCGCTTTAGCATTTCTAGCTACTTTTGGTTTTGTTTCTTTTGTATCTTCAGACTTCCCTTTAATATGTTTCTTGGCATATGCCTTAGCTTCATCATTAGCTTGCTTCAAAACTGCTGTTATGCTTTCGGCGTTGGATGTAAGTTCCTTAACTTCACACAGTAAGGAAGTAAAATTATCTCCTATAAAATCAGTGTGAACTACGACTTCCTTAGACATTAAGTTTACAATGGCAGTTTTAGCAGCATTAATTACATCATCCTCATTTAAAGGATCAAGAGAATGGAGAGCATCATCTGGCATAATATCGTAGATTGCTTGAGTCCAATGCAGGTTGCTAGTGATTTCACCGTCTGCGAATATGACACCAATCAGTTCATTCCTGACTGTACCTGTGCGGGTAGTTTGCGCTCCGTAGCGTTTTGTCCTCAAAATGTTGTTGAAAACATATAAAAAACTGGCTTCAGTTGGGTCTTTGAGAGTCACAATACTAGGGAAGAAAATTTGTGGCTTGATATGATCCTGTTGATTAATTCGAGATGTAGTCTCACCTATTTTGCCATCTAGTTTACCATCTGATTTTTTCTCACCCTTGGCAGCCATTGTTCCATTTTCATAAGGTGCATTGAGTGTAAAGTTTTCATGAGAATCATCAAAAGCTGTAATGGAAAATGCAGTATCAACTACTACCTTAGATTTTTCAGATCCAGCATCTCCAATTGCAAATCCATAAACAATGCAATCAGCATTATCTTTAGCAAAACCTACATTATATTCACACTCTTCAGCAGTCATAAAACCGTATGCTCGTAATAGTTCACGTCCAACTAGACGTTCTGGAGTAGATTGCTTGCGCTTGAACATAGCAAGACGAGTTATAGAAAACTGGTTTTCAAGTTTGATTCCTGCTCTGACTTTGGCTTTATTAAGTTCTTGATCAGTTTGAAAAAGTGGGTATGATTCTGTAATACGAATTGTGAGAAAATGAGCATATTTACCCATCGGTTTGTAAGGAAGTTCATTGTGGAAAAACTTAGCATCAACTGTTTTAAGAAAGCTCATATTTATGACTCCGTTGTTTTGTGTGTACAATGATAATGATTAAGCAGCTATACTGCATCTTCAGGATTTAAATCAGGAATATCATCTGGTTCATCTGCTGGACGATTTCTGTATTCTTCATCTTCTTCTAAACGATAAAGGTATTCACAGGTATCTCGAATTAAATTTAGTTGAGTACCAGCTAAACGAGCGCGATCGCCTTTAAAACTTCCAATAAAAATCACCTCCACAAAATACTTAGCAAACTTGTAAATCTCTTGACGTTCTTCTTCTTGAGTGAGAGCAGGTTTCCATTTACCCTCAATCAGAATCAGGGTAGGTTTACCCTCAGCTACTTTACGTCGTACATTGTTCATAAGTTTTGATAAACGTGCAGCCACAACATCTGTTAGAGATTCATTGTCATTGGTTAGAACTTTGTCAACTTTTAATATGACATCACCAGCTTCATCAATTGGTTTTAGAATTGCATTTGCTTTAGCATATTTAGTCTTAGCTCGGTAAAAGACACGGTAGAGTCTAGTCAGTTCTCGTAATTGATTCACAGCTTTCCCCTCTAGATCAAAGTAGTTGTAAAGTTGAAAATATAGTTTGATTTTTGCAACAGGTACAGAGTCAATTTTTTCTTGTTTTCTTAACCATTTATTTAGGTAGTAAAAGACATAAAGAGGACTGGTTTCTAAATCTCTTACTAAATCTGCTAATTTTCCCCAATCTGGATCGCCATCTTTTTTACGGTTAACTTCCAAGTGAATAGAGTAAGCAGCAGTGAGAGCATTTAAAGGTGAAAACTGTCCAGATTTGCGAGGTAAGATACTATCTAAGCGATAATTATCTTGTTTAATGAGAGAACGAATTGCTTGATGTTCTCCATCAATTAAAACCGTTTCTTCAAAATCAGCGCCACTAATGAAAGGTGGTACAGGTGACTCTGACGCAACTACTTTTACATCGAGAACAAGCGGTAACGCAAATGCTAACCAAGCTGGCATTATCCACGATTCTGTATCTGTTGGTTCTCTTCCTGGCGGTAAACCAATGAAGAAGAAAGTTAATGTTTCATCATCGGGATAGCTAATTTTAAATGTCTTATCATCTTCTGGTGAAATATCCTGCTTAATCAACAAATCATCAACTTTTTGATAGTTATCAGGTGTAAAATTCGCAACTTGTTCTTTGGAAACAAAATGTTTGCGAAGTTCAGCATTAAATCGAGTTTGAGATATGGCATTATAAGCTTTTTGCAAAAACTTATTTGTTTCTGGAGTAAAGAAATAAGCAGGATAGAGATAGAGATAGCGATATTTACGACCTTCAAAGTCTGCACCAGTTGCGTTAGTCTTACTCATCATAATTTGTCTCAACATGATTTCAATTGACCAGATTGAGCAAATTTGCCGCTTTGCAGCTTGAGCATTAAATAAAATTTGGCGATTGCTGTAAACTTGTGGTGCAAATAACGTTGCTGACTCCATTTGCTCCGTTACAGTGTAGGGAGAACTAGATATAGCACAAACATTTTCTCTACCTCTTCCTGTCACTTTTGCAGCGTTATACCTACTTATTTCTATCAAAAATTGGTCTGGCTTAGGTTCGACAACTGCACCTGTTGGTAAAGAAATAACTCGACTTACATAAGTGCGTAAATCACTCCAACCATCAGGAATTGCAAAATCTTTTAAAATAGGTTCAATGAGGTTGGAAGTATATTTAACCATACCTTCCATCAATTCAATATTTTGCGCTAAATTTTTACCTAGATTTTTCTGGTAATATTTAGCCGATAAATAATACCAATCTAAAGGAACACCTCCTGTTTTCTTAAGAGATTGAATTTGTCTTAGAGCTGGTATTTCCTCTAGCAAACCCAAGTATTCAGCTAGTTTTTCAGTCAGGTTTAAATCAGGAATATTTTTACGTTCAGCTTTAGGAAATTGTTTTTGGTATTCATTGGCGCGTTCTTGCCATTTACCCCAAATACCTCGACATATAATATCTCCAAATTCAGCTAATCTATCAATTTGAATTTCATTACCAAATACAACATCTATATTTTGTGGTAATTCTCCTTGTGTCTGAAAAGTTTGTAAACTTTCACTCCGCTTACCAGATGAGGCTAATTTAGTATCAGGCAGTATACTGATAGCTGCATTAATGCTGACTTCCATTAACTCATTAGCACGGAAAAATAACCAGTAGTAATCAGCGAACTTAAAACCTTTACCATCTCGACTAAAACCTGTTTGTCGCTTTGTTAACTGCTTACTGCATAATGTTTTAATTTTATCTACAACTTGATTGGGAATATCAGCAGTATGAATTGCAGGTGCATCGTTACTGGCAAGGTATACTACACCATCTGGTAAATACAATAACTGTGTGTAGTATTGCTGAGGATGTGCATCCATCAAAGCATTATTAATAATATTCGTCAGCACACCACGATTATCTGATAATGCATGGTAGCTAAATGTTAACTGGCTATTACTTAAGTCGTTTAATAACTCAGGTAATTTCTCATTTCTGCCATCACTTTCTACATCACGAGGATGCTTTAATAATGAAGCAAATAAATCAGACATTTTTAACAATCTGTGCAGTATATTCCGCACTCGTCCATCTAAATTAGGACGCAAACCACGAATTTCTAAACCTCGATCAGCATCACTTCCATCACCAGCATTACTACTCAGCCACACAATATCATCGATACAATTTTCCCAATCTTCACCCAAAAAACTATCTAAACTAAAATCCTGAATTTTTTGTTTTACATACCCGCGTCTTAAATTTGGCGCATCTGATTTCTTTGCAGGGTCTTTACGCCAATCACGGTTTTTAAATACATCATCTGTATCATTTTCTTCCAACCAAATCGGATAGTCAGGGAATTTTTCAAAGTCATGTAGAATATATGCAGCTACAAATAAACGAGTTTCCTTTTCTTCACATTGACGCTTAACAGGATTAGTTTCCAGTTCTGATGACTTTAATTTCTGAATAATCCGGTAGGTAGGGAATAAACCATTAAGCAGATGAGATAATAAAGATTGGTCATGTTTACTACGTTCAACATTTTTACCTTCGGATCTACGGTCTTCTGTAAATTGACCTCCCTTAGCTGTTGCTCCTACTAATTGATGAATTAGTTTAGGCAACACATTCTCTGCAAAACTAATAATTATGGAATCTCCCTGATTTTCTGGTATTTCTTTAATTGCTTTTTTGAAGAGGCTAATAGTTAAAAGTTCACGTTTAACAGGAGTATCTTTTTCGTCTTCATCATAGTCATCTAGGTCTGGAAGTTCAGGATATTCATCAACTTTATTCATACTCATTTCTATTCCCCGTCTTCACTATATAAATCTTTAATTGTCTTAGCAGCAAATACAATACACGCTAAAATATCTTCTCGTTCTATACCTATATATGCCTCCAAAATGCTCTCAATAGTTTCTCCACCAGCTAATAAATTTAAAATTAAAGAAACCCAAACACGATGTCCATTAATGCAGGGTTTTCCAAAACAGATGTTTGGGTCAATCGAAATTCGAGAAAGCAAATCATCTTCAACCATTAGTATTCCCAAAATTTGATGTTATATAACTACTTTCTAACAAATCCAGCCATCATCCTTTTTCGGCTTCCGAAACCAAAGTAAGGTTTCCAGCATTAGTGCAGATTTACCAAATGCTATAGTGTACGGTGGTGACTTCTTATCGTCGCTACTATATTTATCTGCTAAGGAGTATGCTTGAAAATGGATAGGTAAACCTAACTTGGCTCTGAGGTAAGTGCGATCGCAATCTGAAAGAAAGCATACTAAACCCCTACCCGATACGGCATCACTTATTTGATTAATCCCGCTACCGTGGGGTTGGCGAATTTCTAAACCTTTTAGAACCTGTACTTTACCAGATTTGGCAATTTCGCTGATATCTTCTGGATAGTAAAATTTCCAGTCTTCTCTTACTTCTCGATAGCCAGTCAGTTTCAAACAGCATAAAGCTTCTTGAAAACGAGTGATTGTAACTCTAGATTTTTCAGCTTGTTGTATAAATTCCTTTCTATCCATCCATTCAAACTTAAAGTTGCTGAGAATACCCGGTAAGTTATAAATTTTAAAACGTTCATTTTCTGGTTCTTCTGGATTTGTTGAATCATAAATTGCACAATCTAACTGGCTACTTCCCCGAAAACTTCGTGCTTCGTCAATGACTTTCTTTTTCTTTTCTTGTAAACATTGATTAATCTGTCCATATTTTGTCCAAATATTGACATCAAGTGCTTTTTCAATAGTCTCTTTAAAGTTTTTTTCAGCATCGGGATATTGATGAGTCAGCCGTCTTAATTCTTGATGAACACAAGCTGATTGAATAGCACCCCAGCGTTTAGGGTACTGCTTAAATTCATTCACAAATGAGTAACTTAAAGGAGAACGAATAGCTTGTGTAAAGGTTACTCGGTCGTAATTTTCGGTATCTTGTAAAGGGTGTGAATCAATTTCAAATAATCTTTGCACAATAAACTTAGGAATCAAAGCATAAGCATGATAAGGATGAGGGTGAAAATCTTTATGTCTGCCTATCCGTCCAAACCGTTGAATAAAATTACCTGAATCTGTACCTTCAAATACCAAAAAATTGATTTTAAAATCCACACCTACATCAATAGTCGATGTCCCTAAAAGCAAGTCTGCTTCTGTAACTGATGCGGCTTTCTCTGTTTCACCTGTTAAACCAGTATTTTCTCGGACTTTTAACCCTAAAGGCTCAAAAATGCCCTTAAAATGCTTAACTAATTTCTTAACCGCAGCAATCGAGTTGAGAATAATTGCGCCTTTACTGCCTGGATAATCTTGAAAAAACTTTAAAATTACTGATTCGGAATTTTCTATCAGCCAATCATAACTAGATGAAAAATTAGGTTCTAGTGTTTGCGGAAAAAATAAAGTTATTGGTTGACTAATTTGCCGCCATTGAGTGCCATTTTCTGAAAAACAATATTTTCCTTTTTTGGCTGGATTAATTTCTTTATAATTAATGCCAGATTTATCACAAAAATCTAGCAATAAATCATCTGGTGTTGCCGATAAAAACAAAAATTTCTTGCTTGGAACGGTATACTTAATTAACAATATTGCATTGAATATACTTGCAACTTGAGCCGAGGAAAATACATGAAACTCATCAAATATAAACAAATCGTAGCTATTATCTATCTTCCTGAATAGCTTATCGGCGTTTTCTCCCTTGGTTTTACCATCTTTTTTAAAACGCCTAAGATAGCGAAAATCGTGAATATAGTAAAAAATATCGGGATTAGTCAGCAAAATTTCTGCTTGGTTGGAAAGATTAGTTAATCCAGACTGTTTAGTTGGTAATTTATTCGTTTCGATAAAATCTTCCAGAATAGCTGCATTCAGACGATAAATCTGTGGGTTTTTCTTTGGCTGAAATTCGTCCTTATATTTTTGTACTTGCTTTTCCTGATCTCTCGCTAACTCGTTAGTCGGGTAAGTTGCCATTGTGGATACACCATCTGTCATAGCCAGAAGAAAAGCAGCCAAGCTTTTACCATCCCCAGTTATGGCAGTGTTGAACACTATATCAATATTTGGATCGCGTAACGCCTCCAAAGTTTCCACTTGATGCCAAGAAAGCGACCAATCTTTAGGTAATTTCACCCCGTCAGGTTTAGGGACGGTTTGAGAATAAACAGGTTTGAGATTTATGCTGTAATTTTCAGACATATCCTTGATGATTCCTTGTGAATGCTTGGTTTATCGGAAATTTTATGCAAAAAGAATGACAGACTTCGTAAATCTAATCAATTTCTGCCACCAATGGCGGCAGTTTTTATATATGTGCTAAGAAATACCACTTACAAATTTCTGCAACCATTGGTTGCAGTTTTTTAGATGGGTATAAAACATTTCCAGCCTATTTCTCGCACCATTGGTGCGAGTTTTTCAATTTACTTAAAAACTGTCCGTAACTCGTTGTTATTCCTTATAATGCCATGCAAAATAGAAGTTGCCAAGATATATCCGTATAAAAGTGTCCGTATAAAATATGAGTCGAAAAGGTCAATCTATTACACTGTCGATATCAGAACGTGATAAAGCCGAGCTAGAAGCGATCGCTCGTGAATTCGGTATGAGGTGGGGAGAAGAGCCTAACATCTCTAAGTTAATTAAAGCGATCGCTCAACGTAAGTTACTCATCGGTAACAATAATAATTGGAAAGAACCACGCATCAGAGCATTACATAGATGTATCAATGCGTTGACAGACATCGGTCAAATTGAACAAGCCCAAATCATTGCAAACTTACTTCTCGAACGCAGCGAACTATCATTACCGTTGCGAGGCGAAATCGAACGTTTCTTAGAGAATTTGCCCCCACCTTGGCGCTTGGAAATAGACCGTTATATCTTGCGCGAACAGCCCTTTCAGCTTTCCTATCAAGATGCAGCGCAGCGTGTGTTTAATTTTACCGTTCACTATGCCAAAGTTACACCCCACGAAAAACGGCAATATCTTGATTGTTGGTGCGAAGAGACAGAAGGAAACTTTGATATACCAGAACTAATTCACAACTGGAGTTTACGATTAGACAGGATTACAGAAGCTGCTGTCATGCCAATTTCTGGTAAGTGGCGAACTAATTTGGCTGAAATAGAAGTGGAAATGCATCTATTTGCTGGCTTGGCTTTTGCCTATCAAGCTAAACCAGAAGACAATATTAATGAGTGGCTACCAGATAAAGCGCGAGTCCGGCGAGTCATCAGGCGAGTATCTAGTACATTTTGGTTTATGCGCGAAGTCATGCAGTATGCGCCAGATTGTGTAGTGATATTACCTGAGAATGTGCGCGATCGCCTTAAACAAAAACTCCTCACCCTCTGCAATTTATACGATATCGAAACCAAGTCTTAACTCTTTCCCTCTCCGACTCGGAGAGGGACGGTTTTACGTAGTAAAACCAGGGAGAGGTCTTTTCATACTTGACAAAAGTACACTTCCATAAGAGGCACTCATGTAGCCGTTATTTGCGATCGCCTATAGTCATCTAAAATACGTAAGTAAGACAAATGACGTAATAACTAGGTTTCCAGACATCAATTCTGAAAATTAAAGAAAAAAATAATTACTAATTGCCTAAAAAGTCCGGTTTTTTTGGCTTTGTGATGATAAATAAAAATAATAGCGTTGAATGTCATGCTTCCTTCCACGAAGGATTACTGAAATTCTTCGCTGCTTTCAGGATGACTACTGAACATTAAACAACATCTGCCGCCAATCAGTTTTGTGCTGGGGATGTATCTGCGCCACAAACCTGGAGATGCAGCTACATCAATGGGCTTCTACCACAAAACTTGCTCTAGATGTATCTAAGTAACTATGCTGATAAAGTGTAAAGATGTGACGGTATCTGGGAGCAAATTTTAAAGCAATTGTAAAGGACTTGGTGCCATTTTGGCAGGTTTTTATCGGCAAGATGGGATATTAGTAGATTGTACAAATCTTTATTCTTATTCCCACACTAGTTACTATCTACCGATAACTGCTAAGTACAAGCAAATACCAACACAGATAAGTTTAAGTAATTTAATGAAGTAGGAAATAATACATGGTATTATCACTGTCTTCTCATAACGTTATCCAGTATCTGCAAGACGCGGGGCTGTGTAGCTCAGAAGATGACGCATCAGATAAATCTGAGTTGCCAGGAAGTAGTAAGAACAATTTCGATTTACTAGTGACTTTAGCAGATAATCGAAAACTGCTCATTAAACAAGAACGTAACGTTAAAAACAATGACGGCGAGCCTCATGAATTGTTTCAGGAGTGGCTATTTCATCAGTTGCTCCAGCAGTTTCCAGTTCTTGGCAATATTTCTGCGATCGCACCATTAGTAGTGCATTTTGACGAAGAAAATTCTATCCTCGTCCGCAACTACCTGAGTGAATATCATGAGCTTGCGACACTATACCACAATAATGATCTTTTTCCACAAGAAATTGCCACTGCGATCGGCACGACTTTGGCGGGACTGCATCGCGCAACCTACAACCGCCGAGAATATAAGGATTTTATGGCAACTGCTCCGCAAGGAGAGTTTCGCTATGGCTTTTACAATCCGGCGCAAGGGTTAGGGTCAATTGGGCCGGAGATTTTTGGAACGGTTCCCACAGATGCGCTGAAATTCTATCTACTCTACCAGCAATCGGAGAGTTTGGAATCTGCGATCGCTGATTTGGCATATGACTGGAATCCTTGCTGCTTGACTCACAACGACCTGAAATTGAACAACATTTTGGTTCATTCCAGGTGGGAGAAACTAGACAATTGCCTAGTAAAACTAATTAATTGGGAAGCTTGTTCTTGGGGAGATCCAGCCTTTGATTTAGGAACTTTACTAGCAAGCTATTTAGGAATTTGGCTCAAGAGCCTTGTCGTAGACCCCACCATTGAATTACAAGAATCTCTAAATCTAGCATTGACACCGTTGGAGAGTTTACAACCTTCAATTCTTGCCCTAATTAGGGCTTATCTAAATGCTTTCCCCATGATTTTGGAATACCGCAGTGACTTTATTGTGCGCGTTATCCAGTTTGCAGGGCTGGCACTAATTCATCAAATTCAAGATATGATTACCTGCCAAAAATATTTTAATAATGCTGACATTTGTATGCTCCAAGTGGCTAAAAGTTTACTCACTATGCCGCAGCAAGCTGTACTGACTATTTTCGGGATATCAGAATCAGAAATTCTGAATCCTGTAGCAAAAATTCATAAGCTTCCTCAACCTGTCAAAGAGCAGCAGTTACTTCGTATTTATTACGAAAAAACTCAGCTTCGCGGTTGTTAATGGCAGGGAGCAGAACAATTTAAAAGCCAGATTTTAACTGCAATTAGACATTTTGAATTGTTCTGCGTATTTTCCTATCATAATTTTCCGAGGATTTTTGCCCCAGAGGGGTTTCATAATTTTGGATTTTAAAGTTTGAATTCTAAATGGATTAATGCTAAATTACTCTACCAATCAACCGCTAACTTCTCTATCCGATATTGCTAAGAATATCCAAATTGAGTCAAATTTTTGTATTTATCATCCTAATTATCAACCCTTTGCTCTGCCGACTAAAGTAGCCGACAGATTTCAGCAAAACTCGGCAGATTTACAACAGAAGTATCTCACCTTATTACTGCGCAACTTTCTTTATGGGATCTATTACAATGGCTCCCTACAAAGTACTTTAGCAGTCAATAGTGATAGTAGTAATTGCCCGCCAAAGCAGAATTTAACAGATAATTCCATTTTGGAGATTGATTGGGAATTTTACGAGCAATTGCACGCCAGTAATCACGGCATAGGTTACTTTGACCCTCGATGGCAGGTGTTGCGGAAAGAACCTGATGGGACTATGGCGGTGACTAAAGGCGGTTTAACACTTTATGTTGAGCCAGACTGCCATCTAGAATCCAGTAAGAAATCTACCAAAGTGGGTGAGATGGTAGCAATCTGGATGCCGAAAAATAGAATGCAAAATGGCTGTTACTTGGCAGTTAGTAATGTCGGACAGGAACGGCAAAGTAACCCCGATGCTGATTTGGGAGCAGGGCGAATTTACTTTAACTTTACGCCATCTGGTGCGATCGCTCTCATGGAAAGCTTGACACTGCAATTGAATGCAGCCTCGATTCCCTTTTGCTTTCAGGTTCTCCACAATCCCAGTGCATACGGACGCTATGATTCGGGGCTACTCTACTTTGAACTCCCCGACTATCCAGCAATCCGCACAATCCTTCAGGCTATTTATCCAGAAAATCAATCCTATTTCCAGCCCGAAATTCCCTTGTTTACCAAATTTTTAGCACCAGGATTAGGTTTAGCGGAAGAACCAACCCAAAAATTTGCGGCGCAAGAAAGTTTCGGGATGAACCGTTGCCAAATTGTCGCTAATGCTTTGTTAGAAGCTTGGCAAAAAGGTAAAAATGCAATGGAGGAACGGATGAGGACAATTGACCAACACTTTGCGCGACACCTAATAGATTTACAGCGTCCTTATCTTAATCCCAGTTCTAAAGATATATATAAGCCGTTAAATTGATGACGAGTGGGTAGTGGGGCAATACTGCCCCACTACCCATTCAAAATTCCACAATTACCGGCGTATGGTCGCTGGGTTGGGTTAATTTCCTGGGCGCGACATCGATAATGCAACTCGTAGCACGCTCATACAGGATAGGTGTGAGATAGTGATGGTCAATCCGCCAACCTAAGTTGCGACGGAAGGCGGCGGCGCGATAATCCCACCAGCTATAATTTCCGCCTTCTGTATTGAATTTGCGAAAAGCATCAGCAAATCCCAATTTCAAAATATCGCGTAAGGCTTGGCGCTCTGTTTCTGTCGCCATAATGTGATTTTCTGTACTCACTTGCTCGTGAATATCCTTATCTTCCAGGGCGATATTGAAGTCTCCGCACACACAAATTGCAGATTCTGACAGTACCAACAATCGCAAATACTCGTGTAACGCTGTCAACCAGCGCAGTTTGTATTCGTATTTTTCAGTTCCTACCGCTGCACCATTGGGAACATATAAGTTAACAATCCGAACACCATCAATTACACCTGTAATTACCCGCTTTTGCTCATCCCATTCGTGGTGTAAATCTGGCAAAATCGCCCTAAACCCGCTACTTACGTCTACGAGTGGCTGGCGGCTAATCAGGGCTACGCCGTTATAAGATTTTTGTCCTGACATATAAAGGTTATAGCCTAACTGCTCAAAAGGCGATCGCGGAAACTCAGCATCCATAACTTTGGTTTCTTGTAAGCAGAGAACATCAACAGGATTGGTAGTTAACCAATCGGTAACCTGTTCTAGACGAGTGCGAATTGAGTTGACGTTCCAAGTAGCGATTTTCATTAGTTATCAGAATTTTTTGAAAATTAATAATTACAAATTATGTAATTATTGTACAATTACTTAATATTTAAAATTTCTTTTCTATTTCCCAATTACGTTTAAACGAAGCTTAAATGACTTGATCCCATTCAATATTTTAGTATTTTCAGCTACAAAATATTCAAATTTGTAAGTTACGCTACAAAATATTCTACTTCATTATGATCCCCAAGACAGATGTAACAAGCAATAGATTTGTTATAGGTTAGAAGTGTAGCTCAGGGTTGACTTTTACCGATAGTCCGTTAGATTTGTCGGCAGAAAATTTCCGGTCTGGTTAACCGTTATTGTGCTTTTAGTAGCCTGTTAGGTTAATTTAAATGTCAAAAGAGTAAGTACAAATGCTCTTTACTCATAAAATAATGATGCAACTCATTATATTGAGGACAATTTCATAGACTGAACCAATAAAACTTATGAAAATCGCTCAAGTTGCCCCCTTATGGGAAAGGGTTCCACCTCCTAATTATGGAGGAATAGAACTGGTAGTGAGTCGCTTGACTGATGAACTTGTTCGTCGCGGTCATGAGGTAACGTTATTTGCCTCTGGTGATTCTCAAACTTTGGCTCATTTAGAAGCAGTTTATCCACGTGCATTGCGCTTAGATCCAAATGTCAAAGAGTATGCAGTGTACGAAATGCTAGAACTGAGTCAAGTGTACCAACGTGCTGCCCAATTCGATATTATCCATTCTCATGTAGGGATTTCGGCACTACCTTTAGCGAATTTGATAACAGCAACTTCTACAGTCCACACGCTGCACAATAATTTTACAACGGATAACCGTCACGCATTTAGCTATCACCAAAAGCAACCATACGTCAGCATTAGTAACTCGCAGCGTCAAATCAATCTCAATTATATTGACACGGTTTATAACGGAATTGAGCTAGCAGATTATCCATTCGTAGCCCAACCGTCAGAACCTCCATATTTGGCTTTTTTAGGTCGTTTTTCGCCAGAGAAAGGGCCACAACATGCGATCGCTATTGCTAAACAGACCGGTTGGCGCTTGAAGATGGCAGGAAAGGTTGATGTTCAAGACTCTAAGTTTTTTGAACAAGAGATTGCCCCTCTCATAGATGGTCAGCAAATTGAATATCTAGGCGAAATCAACCACGCCGAAAAGACTGAACTTCTGGGCAATGCTGCCATAACTCTTTTTCCCATTAGCTGGCAAGAACCTTTTGGGTTAGTAATGACTGAATCGATGGCAACTGGGACACCAGTGATTGCCATGAATTTCGGTTCCGTACCTGAAGTGATTGACCACGGTAAAACAGGTTTTATCTGCAAAAGCTATGCAGAAATGGCGGCAATGATTCCACTAGCTTTGGAACTCAATCGTCAAACCTGTCGAAAACATGTAGAAAACAATTTTAGTGTTATCCAAATGGTTAACGGATATGAAACTGTTTACAGACAAATTATTAAAGACCGCATAGAATCGAATGGCCGCATTCATGCAGCTAACATCCAGTTTTAATCAACTGCTTTTTTTACTTAGTTTAAACAATAATTTTTTAAGGAGGACATTGGTATGAGTACGAGAGCCAACACTTGCCCATGCTGCGGTGGTTCCCTCCTGCGTCATGCCCGACATGGTGAACTATATTGGTTTTGCCTGTCGTGCCGACTAGAAGTACCGCTATTAACTGTTACTCGCTTGCCTAATGCGGAAACCCGGAACACCGGAGTGGTTCCACAGCCAGCGGTGAATACCTAGTTTTACAGCATTTTAGATTAATAAAAGCCTACTAGATAGAAATCAAGACTGATTTTTTTAAACCTATCAACTAGCTTCAACTGGTAAAATCGGATGGAGCTAATTGATAGGTTTAAAGCTTTGTTAGCAGCGTTACTTTATGGTCAAGAAGATTTACGCCTAGAGAAAGTTGCTGACCCCACTCCGCTAGCTGGCGAAGTTGTAATTCAAGTGGGGGCAGCAACAACTTGTGGTACAGATTTGAAAGTCTGGCGGCGTGGTGGTCATGCCAAAATGCTGATCCCACCGACACTGTTTGGTCATGAAGGTGCTGGACGAGTTGTTGCCTTGGGTGCAGGCGTTACAAATTGGCAAGTAGGCGATCGCATCGTCGCTAATAATTCTGCACCATGCATGAAGTGCTTTTTTTGTCAACGCCAAGAGTATTCATTATGTCCAAATTTGACCTGGAATAACGGGACTTTTGCCGAATACCTAAAAATTCCTGCACCGATAGTACAACATAACTTGTTGCAGATTCCCGATGAGTTGCCGTGGGAATTGGCAGCGATGACGGAACCTTTAGCTTGTGTATTGCATGGTATAGCCCGTTCTAATATTAAGCCCAAAGATAAAGTCGTCGTTTTGGGAGATGGGGCAATTGGGTTGATGTTTGTGGCGGCGTTGAGTGGTAAAGCTGAGGTATTACTGTGGGGAGGTAATAACCATAGGCTAGAAATTGGTCAGAAATTGGGTGCAGCCCAAACCTTTAATTATCATCAAATCCCAGATATTCCCAGTGTGGTGAAAGAACTCACCCAAGGATGGGGCGCAGATGTAGTGATTGAAGCAACTGGTGTACCAAGTGTTTGGGAAACTGCGATCGCCTGCGCCCGTCCTGGTGCAACAGTCAACTTATTCGGTGGATGTCCACGGGATACCAGTATTACCGTCAATACAGAACAGCTACACTATAGCGAACTTACCCTGAAAGGAGTGTTTCATAATACACCAGAGTATGTGCGGAAGGCGCTGGCACTGATCGCTAGTCGCAAAATCCCCTTTGAGTTACTTATTAGTGAACACCGACCATTAAAAGATTTAGAACAGGTGTTTTGTGAGATGAAGGCGCGTCAAGTAATAAAGGTAGCGATGATTCCTTAGTTTTGTACGGGGTACAGCAGATATTCCAGCCAATGCAACACTATCTCTACTACGGCAGCCCTATCTCTTCATACTCTTGTTAGCAGAATAAAATTCAGCTTTATTTTAAAAGAGTTTTTGCTTTGGGACTAGCTGAGTTAGCTGTCCGATCAGGGGCACACAGCACCATAGTTAACTACCCTTTAATTCAGTAGCTTCTCTCTGTAACTTCAATTGAGATGCAATCAGGGGAACTTTGGGCGCGAGAAAAAATCCAATTAAACTGGCAAAAAGGATTGGTGTAAAAGGACTTAAGTTAGCCAGTTTTGACAGTAGCAAAGTCGTACTGATAGGTGTGCGCGTTACGGCTGCATTGACAGCCGCCATTGTACAAATCATGGCAAGGGCAGGATTAAGCCCCGGAATTAAGACTGCTACTGCTTTACCAATACAAGCACCAGTGAAAAACAGGGGGATGATGAATCCACCCCGCCACCCACCAGTTACCGTAAGGCTAATGGCAGCCATTTTACCAAGAGCAAGAGTTAAGAGAAAAACAGCACCAAAGCTAGTAGTGAGGACTGACTCTAATTCTTCATGTCCAAAATAATGGGTTAGGGGTAATAAAACTGCTAAAGTGCCAAGCCCAAATCCTGCTAATGTTGTACGTACATAAATGGGCCCGGGAATTCGAGCAAACAAGTAATCGCAGCCCCGAAAAATGCCCATAAAAATCCATCCCGCCACCGCCCCAATGATTCCGAATATGATAGCGATCGCAAAATCATCAATCTTGTCTAAGTGGTACTGAGGAAAATGCCAAGTGGGTGCAATTCCCAAATGTGTAATTGCTGCAAATACCAGATAACTAGCGCAACTTGAAACAATGGCTGGCATCAAGGCTTGGTAGTATTCCACAATATGCTCATGGTGTAAAATCTCTAGGGCGAACATTGCACCGCCAAGAGGTGCGCCAAACAAGGCAGTGAAGCCAGCCGCCATCGCCGCTAAACTGATAGTTCTGAGGTCTTCACCTTGGAGTTTTAGGCGATCGGCAACCCAAGTACCAAAAGAACCTGTTACTTGTACTAGTGGTGCTTCTGGGCCAGCACTACCGCCTGCCGATATGCTGATTAGAGAAGCAAGAATCATTGAGGGATTTTTGCGAGCATCTAAGCGTCCGCCGCGAAAATGGATATTATCAACAATCACGGCAATTTCACCGGGATTCCCCAGGAAATGAATCACCAGCCCGATAACTAAACCCGCTAATGGCATCGCTATTAGGAGGCTAAAACCTTCAAATCGTTGCAGATGGTGATCCAGTACAACGCAGCAAATAGACCACCAGCAGTGCCTACAGCTACCCAGAGGATTACCCACTGCGAAATCATCAAGGGATTACGTTTTACCTGTCCAAAAAGTTGAGCAAATGTCCAGCGTTGAGTTTGATTGGTAGCGGTAGGCTTTTTTGGTAACACTGCTTATTTCCTATTTGTGAAACGAAGAATATGGAATATTACGTTTTTTATCGTAAAGGCTATTGAGTTCACTGAATCATCTTTCTTCTATCTGAATGGAGCAAGAGGACTCCCGTTACAGTCGTCAGACTTAACGGGATTATGAATTGCGACCAATATAAAA
>NZ_JBIQNW010000042.1:0-20598 GCF_047228265.1 Nostoc sp. UIC 10607
TTTTCCTCGTACCCCTGTTGATGAATTTTACTGTTATAACTCCTCCTAACTGTAAAAAACCTACACTTGTCAGGGGGTAGCCGCCCCGCCGCCGTTAACTGTTGACTGATGACTGTTAACCGTCATCAGTATGCACGTGTTATCCCATCCCTTTTTAGGGGTGGGATGAGCTTAACGCAACGCCTCTAAGGGACTTCCAACTAAAAAAATATCCCATCGCATTGAGGGCAGGGGAGAGGAACAGTCGTATTGAGTCCAGAAATTAGGATAATTTATTTTTTGGAGTTCCCTAATATCATTTGAATTTGATCGCTATTTGTTTGGATTGCCGTACTCTCAGTAATTTTTGTCACACAAGCAGGGTGGAGTTTATTACTGCTAGCAGCATAATACCTAAGTTAGAGCCTCACAACTTCCTCAGATTTTTGGCTTAATCTCAACATATAGCCGAAACAGGGTTTAAAAGTGAGGCAGAGGACAGTATTAGTTATGCCTCCTCTCCTCTGCCTCCTTCCTTTGTTGTTGAGGTGTGATGACCATGCAAAAACGACTTGGTATTCTTACTAGTGGTGGCGACTGTCCTGGACTCAATGCTGTAATTCGGGCAGTTGTAAACCACGCCACTCTTACATATGACTGGCAGGTAGTGGGTATTCCTTATGCGACTAGAGGGCTTTTAGAGAGAAAAGCGATTCCTCTGAGCATACATGGTCTAGACCTACGTGGTATTGACCCCTTGTTGAATATGGGAGGCACGATTCTGGGTAGCATCAACAAAGGGGATACTCTAGCTCATGTTGACGAGATTGTTGCTGGTTATCATGCTTTAGAACTAGATGCCTTAATTGGTATTGGTGGAGATGGCAGTTTAGCAATTCTCAACCAACTACAAAGCAAAGGAAATTGGCAGTTCATTGCCATTCCAAAAACAATTGATAATGATGTAGGCAAAACAGAAAGAGTAGTTGGGTTTGATACTGCGGTCAACACGATTGTAGATGCCCTAAATCGTTTGACATTTACAGCTGCTAGTCACGATCGCGTGATGATTGTCGAAGTCATGGGACGGAAAGCAGGTCACTTAGCACTACAATCTGGCATTGCAGGCGGTGCAGATGTGATTTTGATTCCTGAAATTCCCTACACAATTAAAGGTGTGTGCGAACATTTGGCAGAATTACGCGATCGCTGGGGACGCAGATTTGCAATTGTAGTCGTGGCGGAAGGCGCTCAAATAGCAGCTGATTCATCTAGCCATCCATCCTGTGAAAAGCCATCCTGTGGCATGGGTCAATATATTGCTGATGAAATTCGCCGTTGCAGTAACGATCAAATTGATATTCGGGTTTCCGTTTTGGGACACATCCAACGAGGTGGTATTCCTTCAGCTTTAGACCGTTTGATAGCAACCGCTTTTGGTAAAGCTGCTGTGGATTTATTAGCTGATGGGCAATCTGCACAGATGGTAGCTTGGCAAAATGGACAAGTTGTAGCAGTTCCTTTAGAGGCAGTCTTGGCTTGTAGTCCATGTCTTGTAGATCCCAATAATTTCTTAGTGCAAACGGCGCGATCGCTCAGTACTTATATTGGCAACATTACTCCAGCGATTGTCAAAACACAATTTAATGTCACTTTGTAAAAAATCAAGTTCAAAATTGTCTGACACTGAAATTAGCAAGGGTTTTACATCCATATAAATAGCCATCTCAAAGTTAATGGAATAATTTACATAGAGTATACATGGACTAATTTCCAGTTTTTACTTTCTTCAAAACTGTAGTCTACATTTTGATAATTTTCTAAATGTAGTTTAGTTTAATAGATTGGCAACTTGATTCCAATTAAGAATCTTACAGATGTCATCAACTAAATCTAGGGGTAGACAAGGCTTAGTAATTACTCCTGCCACTCCTAGATCCCTCAACTGCTGTTTTTCATCAGGTTGAGCTTTAGCCGTCAGCATAATAGTAGGAATGTCACAGGTTGCAACAGTTGCCTGTAGTTGCTTAAAAGTAGTTGGCCCATCCATCTCAGGCATCATTACATCTAGTAAAATGGCATCAGGATGCTCAGATTCTGCAATTTCTATTCCCTCTCTACCTGAAGATGCTGTTAGTATATCCCAGCCAGCCACTGACTCTAACGAGATTTGAACAATTTCCCGCACACTATCTTCATCATCTATAACTAATAATCGCTTTGTCATATTCAATACTCCTCCTTGAGCTACAGATTTATCAATCAAAACCCTAGTATTTATTAACCAACTTTATTTTGATTGTGACTTCAAGTAAGATGACAGAAAAATTTTATTAACACCCTGACAACAAGATATTAACCAATAATTGTGAAGATTTTGTGAGTAGACAAAAGTTTAAAAAATACAATATAACATGCAAAAAAATATCTCACAACTCAATATTCCTGCCAATTTGCTAATTAGGAGCAGGAGATTAATCAAGATGAGGATTTTTCACTGAAAATGAATTGATTTAGGCATTATGTTAGATATTTATTACAGAATTTTTGGGTAGAACTACAATTGTATCAAAATTAACAATATAGCTTGGTGAAGATGATAACTATTTTCAATTGCCACTATTTTACATAATCTATTGGTTGTGATAAAGGATTAAACTTCTTCACAAAATCCTCACAAACTTTCTATAAAATTAGTATAAGCAAATATAAATTAGAAAGTTTTTAGAGTTAGTTTTTCTTGGAAATACTAGTCCCTCAGATTGAAGAAACAGGCGAATATGACCTAGAAGCATTATTTATTAGATTAGGCTACGAAATTGATGCGATCGCAGCGAATAAGTTGTTGAATATTGGTGCAAAAGGTCTAATTAATTGAGTGCATCATAAAATTAATTACTTAGCCTGCTTTTACCGGAGGAGAGTATTACGTAGACGCGTTGGCGTTCGCGGAGCGTGTCGCAGACAAGCCTCTCGTAGAGAAGCAGCTTGCCGCAGGCTATTACGAATTAGGAATTTGTTTAGGATAATTGCAGTGAAAACACATCAAGAACTTGAACTAGAAAATATAGCTCTACGTAATCGGATACAAGTATTAGAAGAGACTTTTAGAGCTATCAGAATGGGTGAGGTAGATGCTTTAGTTCTATCTAGCGCTCAAGAAGAACGAATTTTCACTTTGCAAGATGCTGATTATCCTTACCGTGCTTTTTTGCAGCAGATGCATGAAGGCGCTGTGACTATAAATAATCATGGAACAATTCTTTACTGTAATCATGCTTTAGCGGTAATGCTCAAAAAGCCACTAGAAAAATTAATCGGCTCTAACTTTGAGGATTACATAGCGCCACAAGAACAACAGGTATTTCAAGCATTATTTCAACAAGCAAAACAGGAATTTTGTCGAGGTGAGGTTTACTTAATTGCTGAGGATGAAACTCAGATACCTGTTTATTTGTCTTTTAAGGCATTGCAAATTGACGATGTAGTAGTTACTTGCATAGTAGTAACCGACTTAACCGAGCAAAAACGTAATGCAGAAATTGTGGCGGCTGAAAGACTAGCAAATTCTATTCTGGAACAAGCAGCCGAAGCAATCATTGTATGTGACCAAAACTGGCAAATTATTCGCTCCAATCAAGCAGCACAGCAACTGTGTGGTAAGAATCCATTATTTCAAAAATTTGATTTGTCGTTTCCACTACAATGTAACTATTGTAGCAACTATCAAAAAATAGAAGAGTGTTTGTTTATTGATAAATTAGCAAATTGCCAGCAAAAACAAGAAGTATTTTCACTATCTAGCTTGCTGCAAGGTCAATGTTTTCAAGGTGTAGAAGTATTCTTGAACCGCGAAGATGGTAGCGAATTTAATTTATTGTTGAGTGCTACGCCATTATTAAATTTAGACAAGCAAATTATTGGTGCTGTAGTGACACTGACGAATATTACAGAGCGCAAACAGACGGAAGAAAAAATAGCACAGATGATAATCCGCGAACAAGCTGCTTGTGCAGAAGCGGAAGCAAGCAAAAATCGTTTATTTAATATATTAGAGAGTATTAGTGATGCTTTTATAGCTATCGATGCTAATTGGTGCTATACATACGTTAATCAAAAAGCAGCAAAAATTTTTGGCAGAGAGCCAAAGGATTTAATTGGTAAAAATATTTGGCAAGAATGTACCGAAGAGTTTCGTCAGCATTCTTATGAAGCTTATTTACAAGCTTTTACTGAGCAAAAGTTTATTCAGCTAGAAGAATATTATCCATCGAGCGACCGGTGGTTTAAAAATTGCATTTATCCTTCTTTGGAAGGCGTATCAGTTTTCTTAAAAGAAATAACTAAAGAAAAACAGACTGAGATTGCTTTGCAAGAAAGTGAAGAACATTTAAGATTAGCTTTAGAAGCTTCTCAGATGGGAACTTGGGATTGGAATCTTTTGACTAACTATCTCAAATGGTCAAGTCGTCAAGAGCAATTATTTGGTCTAACTCCGGGTACGTTTTTAGGTAAATATGAAGCTTTTCTCGCCTGCCTCCACCCTGAGGATAGAAAAGCAGTGAATCGAAAAGTAATGGATGCCAAAGACAATAAATCTGAATATTATGTAGAATACAGAGTAATTTGGACTGACGGTAGCATTCACTGGATTGCGGCTAAAGGAAAATGTATCTATGACGACGAAGGTACAGCAATACGAATGCTTGGTACTTGTTTGGATATAACCCAACGCAAGGAAGTAGAAGCAATTTTACAACAATCAAAGGCAGAGTTAGAAATAAGAGTTGCCAAGCGCACTGCTGAATTATCTCAAGCAAATGCACACTTGCATAGATTCATCAATATTTTGACATTAACGATTAACCAACAGATAAAAATAAAAGCTCAACTACGTGAAGCAGAACGCCGTTGGCGCAGCTTATTAGAAAATGTGCAGTTGTTAGTTATCGGACTGGATAATACAGGTAAAGTTGAATATGTTAATCCTTTCTTTTTAGAATTGAGTGGGTATACCCAGAAAGAAATTTTAGGTAAAGAGTGGATTGCCAATTTTATCCCACAGTATCAGCAAGATAATATACAAAAGGTTTTTGTAGAAACGTTAGAGCAAGAATTACATTCTCACTACCAGAACCAAATTATTACTAAATCTAGAGAAGAACGCGTTATTGCCTGGAACAATACGCTACTACAAGATTCACAAGGCACAAGAGTAGGTACTATGAGCATTGGTGAAGATGTAACTCAACGCTATGCATTAGAAAAAATTAAGAGTGAGTTCATCTCAGTTGTTAGTCATGAATTACGTACCCCCATGACTTCAATTCAAGGAGGTTTAAGCTTATTGAAAACTGGTTTGGTAAAACTTGATTCTGAACAGGGTAAGCGCATCATTCAAATTGTGTCAGACAGTTCTGAACGCTTAGTCAGACTAGTAAATGATATTTTAGATTTAGAAAGATTACAATCTGGGAAAATTACTTTAAATAAGCAACAAGTTAATGCTGCTGACTTATTAATAGAAGCTACAGAATTAATGCAATTAATGGCTAACAATGCTGGAATTAATTTCTCTGTGTTACCTCAAGGTATTGAATTAGCAGTTGACAAGGATCGAATTATTCAGGTACTAACAAATCTGCTGAGTAATGCGATTAAGTTTTCACCTAAAGGATCTACTGTATTAATATCAGTAGAAGAAATCAAAGCAAAAAATGGTCAAACTTCGAATGTGTTGTTTAAGGTACGAGACGAAGGTAGAGGAATTCCTCCTAACAAATTAGAATCTATTTTTGAGCGATTTCATCAAGTGGATGCTTCCGATTCTCGCAAACAAGGTGGAACAGGTTTAGGTCTAGCTATTTGTCGCAATATCGTAGAGCAACATAACGGGCAAATCTGGGTTGAAAGTAAAATAGGATCAGGTAGTATTTTTTACTTAAAATTACCTTTATAAGATAAAACGCTAAAACCCCAAATGAAATAAAATTTTCTAAATTACGTAGCTTGCATATTGCCGGAGGTGAGTATTACGAATTACGAATTAGCTACACCTTCACAAGTTCCTCAAATAATCTTTTTATAACTATAAGTATGAGACGAATATAACCCTCCTGATTAGCTTGATAAAAGGAAATTTTCCATGCCAGAAGCACTAATTAATCAACAAACTACTCATCAATTTCCCCAAGACAAAGCCTTGGTATTACCTTTAAACAAAGTTGGAATTGCAGATATACCTTTAGTAGGTGGCAAGAATGCTTCTTTGGGAGAAATGATTCAGCAGCTTGTACCTAAAGGCATCAAGATTCCCACAGGTTTTGCTACTACAGCTTACGCTTATCGCCACTTTATCTCTTCAGCAGGTTTGGAAGCTAAATTGCGGCGATTGTTTGCAGATTTAAATGTAGAAGATGTGAACAATCTCCATTCTATTGGAAAGCAAGTACGAGCTTTAATGCTGCAAACTCCATTTCCACTAGAATTACAACAAGCAATTACCCAAGCTTATCAAGACCTTGAAGAACAATATGGCATTAATACCGATGTCGCAGTCCGTTCTAGTGCCACAGCAGAAGATTTACCTGATGCTAGCTTTGCCGGACAGCAAGAAACCTACCTGAATGTCCACGGCTTGCAAGGTGTACTAGAAGCTTGTCACAAGTGCTTTGCCTCAATCTATACTGACCGTGCTATTTCCTACCGTGAACTCAAAGGGTTTGACCACTTTAGTATAGCCCTCTCGGTAGGTGTACAAAAAATGGTGCGTTCTGATTTGGCAACATCTGGGGTGATGTTCTCAATTGATACTGAGACAGGTTTTCATGATGTAGCACTAATTACTGCCGCTTATGGTTTGGGAGAAAATGTAGTACAGGGAGCAGTCAATCCTGATGAGTATTTAGTATTTAAACCTACCCTAAAGCAGGGATATCGTCCAATTTTAGAAAAACGCTTGGGTACAAAAGAAATCAAGATGGTCTACGATACTGGTGGATCGAAATTGACTAAAAATATTTCTGTTGCGCCGTGCGATCGCCTAAAATATGCCCTTAGTGATGAAGAAATTTTACAATTAGCCCAAGCTTGCTGCCTCATTGAAGAACATTACTCACAAGTCCGTGGTGTCTACACACCAATGGATATTGAGTGGGCAAAAGATGGGATTACCAATGAACTTTTTATTGTGCAGGCGCGTCCCGAAACAGTACAGTCTCAGAAATCAAAAAATGTTCTCCGCACTTATCAATTACAACAAAAAGGTGAAGTGTTGAGTACAGGGCGGAGTGTGGGTGAGATGATTGGCCAAGGTAAAGCCAGAGTGATTCTGGATGTGCATCAAATTAACCAGTTTCAACCTGGAGAAGTGCTAGTCACAAATCGCACTGATCCCGACTGGGAACCAATTATGAAACGCGCTAGTGCAATTATCACTAACCAAGGTGGACGTACTTGCCATAATGCAATTATTGCTAGAGAAATAGGTATTCCGGCAATAGTTGGTTGTGGTAATGCCACCGCCGTATTGAAAACAGGACAAGAAATTACCGTTTCTTGTGCAGAAGGTGAAACTGGGAAGGTTTACCAAGGTTTATTGCCATATCAAGTCAAAGAATTAGCATTGGAAAATTTGCCCCAGACTCGTACCAAAATTATGATGAATGTGGGCAATCCAGAAGAAGCATTGAGTTATGCTGCTATCCCTAATGATGGAGTAGGATTAGCGCGAATGGAATTTATTATTGCTAATCATATTAAGACACATCCACTAGCATTAATTCACTTTCATGAATTAGAAGATCAGTTGGCTACCAAGATTGCCGAATTAACTGCCCAATACGAAGATAAAGCCGCGTACTTTATCGATAAACTAGCTCAAGGTATTGGCACGATCGCAGCTGCTTTTTATCCTAAACCTGTGATTGTGCGCCTGTCAGACTTCAAGACTAACGAATATGCTAACCTTTTGGGTGGCCAGCAGTTTGAACCCCAAGAAGAAAACCCGATGCTGGGGTGGCGTGGTGCTTCTCGCTACTACGATGAACGCTACCGTGAAGGCTTCGCTTTAGAATGTCTAGCGATGAAAAATGTGCGCGATCGCATGGGTTTAACTAATGTAATTCTAATGGTGCCATTTTGTCGCACTCCCGAAGAAGGTCAGCGCGTGCTATCAGAGATGGCAAAGCATGGTTTGGTGCAGGGAGAAAACAGCTTGCAAGTCTATGTGATGTGCGAGTTACCGAGTAATGTGCAATTGGCCGATGAGTTTTGTGAAATCTTTGATGGATTCTCAATTGGCTCAAATGACCTGACACAATTGACATTAGGGGTAGATAGAGATTCGGAATTAGTAGCGCATTTATTTGATGAACGCAATGAAGCTGTGAAGCGGATGATTGCCAAAGCCATAGCGACAGTTAAAAAGCACGGACGCAAAATAGGGATTTGTGGACAAGCGCCCAGTGACTATCCAGAATTTGCTAAATTTCTGGTTCAGCAAGGTATTGATTCTATCAGTCTTAACCCTGACTCCGTAATAAAAACTCTTTTAGAAATAGCAAATACGGAAGAAGGTAGTTACAGTCAGATAATTGAATCATAGTTATCTCATGAGTCTAATTTTTTGATTGCTCTTTTTTGTGGCGTAATTATCCTAATTGCTTACTGTTTCAAGTTTGTTTCTGTTTATTCTCACTTGCTCGTAATCAAAAGGGGAATAATAATCCTGTCCTCCTCAAGGTGGATGAAATTTCGCCACATTTTTATAATCTTAAGAAAATATCCTGTTTTATGGAATTTATTTGAATCTAAAGATTGTCATCAATAGATTGGGCAATTGGTAGAGCTTTATTTAAGATTCCTCTCTGTACACTGTAACTTGATATAGTTGCAGTAAATCATCTCATTTTTGCCGATAACTTAGCTTATTTGTTAAAGTACACTCGATTGAATATGACTGTGCCAAATATTGTTGTAACTTTCCTTGATTAGTTACGTTTATATAGCGGTTCCCATTCAGATGGGGTACAACATTACATCACGAGGTGTAGAGGCACGGCACTGCCGTGCCTCTACGGGTGTACTCAGCTTCTATTTCGTCATTGCTTCGCCTATTTAGCTTTCTTCTTTATAAGTAGTAAATAAATCTTACTCAAGCTTTTTAAACTAAGTGCAAGCACTTTTAGATAATCAAATATTTAGAGAGATATCGACGATAAGGTTAAGTTTTAGACATAACTTAATTCCTACCTACAACCCTATCTTAAAAAACTGGCTTATGCTGTTGAAAAAAATCTTACAGAAAGTTCGGTTATTTATTATATTCACCACTGTGAGCGTTGGCAGCAGTAGTATATCTGTTGCTAGTCCAACAAAAACTTGGCAAGCAATAAACGTACAGGCAAAAAACACTTCATCACCCCATTACTTGACCACACCACCAATTTCTACAAACGAAAACAATTTTGTATTAACTCAAATACCATCACCAGTTAGACCGACAATCCCTGAACCACCAAAAATACCAGCACCATTGCCAAACGAAAATTTATTGCAAACACCATCTCCCAGTTCACCTACGCCTCAAACTCCCCCCGAAATTCCAGAGAAGATTGTAATTGAGCGGTTGGAATTTATCGGCAATACTGCTTTTAGTAATGAAGAATTAGCTAAAGCAACTGGGCAATTTCTAGGCAAGCCAATTACTTTTACAGAATTACTACAAGTAGAAGCAATTATCAGTCGATTGTATACCGACGCTGGTTATATAAATTCTGGTGCAGTAATTCCAGCCCAGCAACGTTTTACCAAAGACCAAGCTGTTGTCAAAGTTCAAATTGTGGAAGGCGGCTTAGAAGACATTCAGGTGACAGGCACAAGTCGCTTGAACCCAGGATATATTAAAAGCCGGTTAGCGATCGCAGCCCGCAAACCTTTAAATCGCGATCGCTTGCTGCAAGCCATACAATTATTACAACTCGACCCTCTAATTCAAAATATTTCCGCTGAACTATCTGCGGGGACAAGTCCAGAGTTAAGCCTCCTGAAAGTGACCGTCAAGGAGGCTCATTCTTTAGAGGGAGAATTTTTTGTTGATAATGGTCGCGCCCCCAGTGTAGGTAGCATTCGCCGGGGATTGCGATTGAGTGAAGGAAATTTACTCGGTTTCGGGGATAAACTCAGAGCGACTTACAGTAATACTGATGGTAGTAATTCATACGATATTAGCTACACAGTCCCCATTAATCCTCACAATGGTACAGTGCAATTAACATATGGTGCAAGCAACACTCAGGTAGTTGAACCACCTTTTGACCGCCTCGATATCCTGGGTAATTCTGAATCTTTTGAACTAACCCTACGTCAGCCTTTATTGCAAACCCCCAGACAAGAATTTGCTCTAGGTTTGACTTTTTCGCAACAACAAAGCAAAACATCTCTGTTGGGATTAGACTTTCCCATTTCCCCAGGTGCTGATGATAATGGCAGAACTCGCATTTCTGCATTGCGATTTTTTCAAGAATGGACGAGTCGCAATTCCACAGAAGTATTTGCCTTACGTTCACAATTCAATCTAGGGATAGGTGCGTTTAACGCCACAATTAATGATGAGCCGCCAGACAGTCGTTTTTTTTATTGGCGGGGACAAGGACAGTATGTCAGACTTCTGGCTCCAGAGACATTGTTAGTGCTGCGCTCAGATTTACAATTGACAACACACCAACTTGTACCTTTAGAACAATTTGCGATCGGAGGCTTAGGGAGTGTCCGGGGTTATCGCCAAGATTTACTACTAACTGACAACGGCGCTTTCTTATCTGCTGAGATGCAATTACCAATTTTACGAGTACCGGAAGTCCAGGGAATTTTACACCTGACTCCATTTGTTGACTTTGGCATTGGTTGGAATAGTTCCGCAAACTCTGAGCTAAATTCTAATACCTTGCTATCAACAGGATTAGGCTTGCAGTGGCAAATGTCAGACTGGTTAAATATGCGCCTTGACTGGGGATTACCATTGATTGATGTTGAAGGAAGTAACAATTCATTACAAGAAAATGGACTGTCTTTTTCTGTCAATATTAAGTCGTTTTAATCAAGTTATTTTAATCACAAAAAACCTTGTTGAGAGACGTTAGTAAGGTAAGGAAAAACAAGATTTGGAGATTAATCTCTATCAAAAGAAACAGAAGTGGGATGAGACTAAAGAATGATGGAGGAGATATAGATATTACTTACTGTACAGATGTACGATGCGTAAGTGTTCAATCTTGATTATTTGAGTTGTGGGGAACAATTCTCATTGGCAGTGAATATCTGACTGATTGGATGTTTTTATTAGACAACTAAACTTTCAATCTCAGCATTAATCAACCTTCTGTGAAATAGTTGAAATTTACCATCGCCTTCCTAACTAATATTCCAGAGGTTGGAGAGTATGCAAGGACTGAGGCGATCGCTCTTTCTCATCAGCTTACCTTTAGCTACCTTAGGGTGTCTTGCTTCTATGGACACCGCCACAGGGCAGATAATTCCTGATAATAGTCTCGGTACTGAAAAGTCAGTTGTCAACTCGAATGACAACACCGATCTAATTGATGGCGGTGCGCGTCGGGGGGCGAACCTTTTTCATAGTTTTCAGGAATTTAATGTTGGTCAAGAAGGAAAAGCCTATTTTTCCAATCCGGCTGGAATTGACAACATTCTCAGTCGGGTTACAGGGGGAAAACCTTCCAATATATTCGGAACGCTTGGTGTTGAAGACGGCAACGCCAATCTATTTTTCATCAATCCTAATGGGATTTTATTTGGGCCAGATGCGCGTCTAGATATGCGCGGTTCATTCTTGGCTAGTACAGCAAACAGTTTATTGTTTGATAGTGAGTTGGAATTTAGCACTACCAACCCGCAAGCACCACCCATGTTGGCGATTAATATTCCCATTGGTTTGCGATTTCGAGAGAATCCAGTGAGTATCACTAATCAGTCTGTAACCGATGGCGTGGGACTTCAGGTGAGTCCAGGGAAAAGTTTATCTCTTGTAGGTGGGGACATTAGTTTAGATCGGGGAAGATTGACCGCAGCCGGAGGACAAGTCAATTTAGGGGGTTTAGCAGGGAAAGGAATAGTTGGTTTTAACAGTGATGGTGGCTTGAGTTTTCCTGATGGTGTGACACGAAGCGATGTATCACTAATGAATAGTGCGTTCGTTAATGTAATTGCTGAGAAGGGAGGCAATATTAATATTAAAGCTCAAAACCTGGAGCTTGTAGGAGGAAGTTCGCTTTGGGCTGGGGTAGAACAAGAACTGGAAACCTTTAGTGAGCAAGCAGGCAAGATTGAAATTGATGCTACAGATCAAGTGACAATTCAAGGGTCAATAGCATTTAGCCCAAAAAATTTTAGAGTTAAAGAACCAGGTTGGCCAAGCACTCCTGGTGGAAAAGGAAATATTGGTCATCGGCTTGGTCATCGGGGACACTATTCTTGGGGACACCGTTATCATATTGCTTCTCTTAAACCTAATGCTAAACCTAATGTTGGAGGAAATAGAGCAGAGGTAAGTATTAGGGCACGATCGCTATCCTTATCCAACAGTGCCCAAATAGATACTTCAACGACCGGACAAGGGAATGCTGGAGATATTCAACTTAAAGCTACTGATTCTATAGTTATCAATGATGGCTCTAACTTGCAAGCTAATACCTCTGGATCTGGAAAAGCAGGCAATATTAGTATTGATGCTTCTAACGCAAATGTCTCTTTAAGGAATGGCATAATCTTAAGCGATGTGAAGAGCGGTGCAACTGGAAGGGGCGGCAAAATAGAGCTACTCATAAAATCACTGGATGTGAAGGATGGTGCTCGAATATCTGCCAGTACTACTGGAAAGGGTTATGCAGGTAGTGTAATAATTAATGCTACTGATACCGTATCTTTTGATGGTGTAGATAAACAAGGCGATCCCAGCGCAGTCTTCAGTAATGTACAAGCAGGAGGCGAGGGCAAAAGTGGACATATTAGCATCACTACAAAGTCACTCTCTTTAAAAAATGGAGGACAATTCAACACGTTTATCCGTGAAGCAAAAAGCACAACCCCAAATGACAATATTAATGCCGGAAATATCAAGCTCAAAGTTGACGATGCAGTTGAGATTATAGGGGTGGCAGAGGTAAGTAATAAACGTCTTCCTAGTGGCATCTTCACCAGTGTCGGATCGGGCGCTACAGGTAATAGTGGCAGTATTAAGATGGATATTGGTTCCCTCACAGTAAGAGATGGCGCTCAAATATCTGCCAGTACTGCTGGAACGGGGGATGCAGGCAATATGACGATTACAGCCAAAGATACCGTATCTTTTGATGGTGTAGATAACCAAGGCTATCCCAGCGCTGCTTTCAGTACTGTAGAAGCCGGAGGCGTGGGCAATGGTGGAAACATCAATATTACTGCTAGGTCACTCTCGTTAACCAATGGAGGACAACTGAATACCTTTATCCGTAAGCCTGAGGGTGAAGTCACTCATGGTAATGCCGGAAATGTAACACTAAACGTTGACAATGGTGTTCAGATTGTGGGAGTGGGTAATAATACCCGCAGTGGCATCTTCAGCAAAGTGGAAACTAAAGCTACAGGTAATGGTGGCAAAATTGATATTTATATAAAGATTGGGTCGCTGTCAGTCAGGGACGGCGCTCAAATATCTGCCAGTACGGCTGGAACGGGGGATGCAGGCAGTGTGACGATTCAAGCCAAAGATACTGTATCTTTTGATGGTGTGCATAATGACTCCACCAGTGCTGTCTTCAGTACCGTAGAAGCAGGAGGTAAAGGCCAAGGCGGAGATATCAATATTACTGCTAGGTCACTATCGTTGACCAATGGGGGACAACTGAATACCTTTATCCGTGGTGGTGCTGATGGAGGCAAAGTCCCTGATGGCAAGACTAAAGCCGGAGATGTCAAACTCAAAGTTGATGATATCCAAATTGTGGGAGTGGGTAATGATCGCTTCGACAGTGGTATCTTCAGCACTGTCGAAGAGGGGGGCAATGGCAATGGTGGCAATATAGATATTGGTACCGAGAAGATCGGGTCACTTTTGATGAGTGATAAAGCTCAAATATCTTCCAGTACAAAGGGGCAAGGAAATGCAGGCAACATTAAGCTCAAAATCAATTCCCTGTCTTTAAATAATGGCTCTCAAATAAGTACTGATAGCGATAAGAATAACTTCCAAGCAGGCAATATAAAAATCACAACTGATCAAGACATCTGGCTAGACAATAAGGCATCCATCAGTGCTAATACACGAGGTGGACAAGGTAATATTACTCTAGACTCCCGCGATTTAATCTTGCGCCGCAACAGCAACATCGCTACCAACGCCAAAGGCTCTGCAACTGGTGGCAATATCACCATTAAGACTGAAAACTTAGTTGCTGTTCCAACAGAAGACAGTAATATTAGTGCTGATGCTGAAGAAAGTTTTGGGGGAAGAGTAAGCATCAGTGCTCAAGGTATATTTGGCATCAAGTTTCGGAAGCAAC
Source organism: Nostoc sp. UIC 10607 (assembly GCF_047228265.1). Taxonomy (NCBI): domain Bacteria; kingdom Bacillati; phylum Cyanobacteriota; class Cyanophyceae; order Nostocales; family Nostocaceae; genus Nostoc; species Nostoc sp. UIC 10607. Next base: position 14,535 of record NZ_JBIQNW010000042.1, read on the forward strand.
CAACATTAGAGAGTGATATCACTGCCTCTTCTGAACTGGGGCCAGAATTCAGTGGTGAAGTCAAACTCAACCTCCCAAATGTTGACCCCAGTCATGGGTTAGTTAAATTGCCAAAGAATGCCGTTGATTCCACTGAACAAATTGCCCAAAATCCCTGTCAACGAGGTGTAGGCAGCAAATTTATCATCACTGGACGCGGTGGCTTACCATCTAGCCCTAATCAAGCAACTAGCAGTGACGCTGTGCAAGTCGATTTAGTCGAACCTGCGCTTGGGGAAAGCAGGGGAGTAGGGGAGCAGAGGCGCAGAGGCACAGAGGAGAAAACTAAATCTTCAGTTTCTAAACCAATTGTGCCTGCTCAAGGATGGATATTCGATAAAAACGGTGAGGTAACACTTACAGCTTATGACCCTACAGGTACAGGTTCTCAACGTTCTCTCAGTCCAGATTCTTGCCCAGTGCCTTGAAGCAATTCGTAATTCGTAATTGGTAATTCGTAATACCCTGCGGTAAGTAAGCTACGTAATTAAGATTTGTCAGATTTTATCTAAATTTCCAGAGTTGCTTCTGTAGCCTGATTTTGATTTTTTAGTCTATTAAGCTCTAGAAAATATTGACAAGGAAGGCAGAATATGAATTTCAAACTGTCTAACCTATTTCAGAGATTACAAAATTTAGCCAAACGATCGCATAAAATCAGCAAATGGCGATCGCTCTTTCTCATCACTTTTCCCCTAGTCACATTCGGGTGTCTTGCTTCTATAGACACCGCCAAAGGGCAGATAATTCCTGATAATAGTCTCGGTACTGAAAAGTCAGTTGTCAACTCGAATGCCAACACTGATCTAATTAATGGCGGTGCGCGTCGGGGGGCAAACCTTTTTCATAGTTTTGGCGAATTTAATGTTGGTCAAGAAGGAAAAGCCTATTTTTCCAATCCTGCTGGAATCGAAAACATTCTCAGTCGGGTTACAGGTAAAAATCCTAGCAATATTTTTGGTACTCTTGGTGTTCTTGGTAATGGCAACCTATTTTTTATTAATCCTCATGGGATTATTTTCGGTCGGGATGCCAAATTAGATATTAAAAGTTCTTTTCTAGCTAGCACAGCCACTAGCTTGAATTTTGCCGATGGCACAAAATTCAGCGTCAATGCTCTCGAAACCACACCTCTGCTGACCATAAGTATTCCTGTGGGTTTACAATTCGGTGAGCTTCGCGGGAAAATTCTCGTGCAAGGGTCGGGTCATCATCTCAGTTACGCAAATACAGGCTCAACTATTCGACCTGATAGTTTAGGTCTCCAGATACGGTCTGGGAAAACTCTGGCGTTGGTAGGTGGTGATATAGCCCTAGAGGGTGGTAGTCTCACAGCTGAGTCAGGACGAATAGAACTAGGGAGTGTGGATTCACCCAGTTTGGTCACTCTTAACCAAAATGACTCTGGTTTTGCCTTGGGATATTCCGGCGTTCAACATTTCGGAGATATAGAACTGTCTCAAAAAGCCTTAGTAGATGTAAGCGGTGAGGGTGGAGGCGAAATCCAAGTACAAGGTGGACATTTTTTATTACGTGGCGGTTCAGCAATTTTGTCTATTACCCAAGGTTCAAAGTCAGGGGGGAATTTTATTGTTAACACCTCAAATTCTGTAGAACTGATTGGAGAATCAGCAGATCGTCAGTATGCCAGTAGCTTATCCATTGAAGCTCAAGGTACTGGTTCAACTGGAGACATAAGGATTAACACAGGGAAGTTAATTGCTACCAATGGTGCATATATACAAAATTATTCTTTTGGTAGAGGAAACGGAGGAAATCTTGCTGTGCAAGCTTCTGAAAACGTGGATATTATTGGAGCAAGTTTGTATAGAAGCGGTTTGTATACTGCGGCCACTAGTACGGGCAAAGCTGGAAATTTAAAGGTTATAACAAATAAGCTGATTGTTCGGAATGGAGCAAGAGTAACTTCTGATACCTATGGTCAAAGTGATGGAGGTAATTTAACTATTGAAACTGAAAGCTTGAGTGTTAAAGATAATGGGCGAGTGTCATCAAATACCTTTGGTGAAGGTGATGCAGGAAATTTGACAATTTACACCAAGCATTTAAATGTTCAAGATTCGCAAGTATCCGCTAGTACCTTTGGTAGAGGAAATCCAGGAAATTTAACTGTTCATGCTTCTGATTCTGTAGAGCTGAATGGCGAGATACCTGGCAATGAAAAAGGATTTCCTGGTGGCTTGTTTGTACAAGTTGATCTCAAAGGTACTGGACGTGGCGGTATAGGACATGGCGGTAATCTGACCATCAACACTGGACACTTGAGTATCAGTGATGGTAGTAAAGTGCAGGTAGCTACTTTTGGAACAGGAGATGGAGGAAATATACTCATTCGTGCTTCTGTTGTAGATGTTTTTGAGACACCCAAGTATAACTACTTCTCCACAGGCATATTTGCAGGTCTGGAACTAGATCCTCGAACGGTAAAACCGCCCAAAGGTAATGGAGGCAGTTTAACTATTGAAGCTGAACGCTTGAGCATTGATGGTGCATCTATAACTAGTCGCAATCTGGGCGTAGGAACAGGGGGTAACATCTTTATATCTTCCAATACTGTCCACCTGTTGAACAATTCCGCCATCAATGCCAAGGCAGCTTCTGAAGATGCCGGAAATATCACGCTGCAAGTGCCACACTTGATTCTGCTGCGTCGCAACAGTCAAATTTCCACGACCGCAGGTACTGCTGGTGGCCCTGGTAAAGGTGGCAATATGAATATTAACACTGACTTCCTAGTTGCTATCCCTAATGAAGATAGCAACATCACTGCTGATTCCTCTGGAGGTAAGGGTGGAGCCATCAACATCACCGCAAAAAGGGTTTTTGGGCTAGAAGTTCGCAAGTATCCTACATCAAAAAGTGACATTACAGCTATCTCTCAACTTTCTCCCACACTCAATGGTGAAATCACTCTGAAGCTTCCCACTTTTGATCCTGCCAAAAATATTGTAGAGTTACCAGTCAATGTTATTGATCCGGCTGCTTTAATCTCCCAAAATCCTTGTACGCGGGGTCTTGGCAGTAAATTTGTGATTACGGGACGTGGAGGAATTCCACCTGGACCTACTGAAACTTTCAATACGGATGCAGTCCAGGTTGATTTGATTGAGCCAGTACCATCAAGGAATCTACAACGGCAGACACCTAAAATTTATTTAGATTCTTCTGTAGTTAATCAAACTCAAACTTTGGAAAAAATTGTGCCTGCACAAGGATGGATATTCGACAAGAATGGTGAGGTGATGCTCACAGCATACGACCCCACAGGCACAGGTTCGCAACGTCCCCTTAATTCAGATGTTTGTCCAGTACCTTGAACTAATTCGTAATTAAGAAAGTCAGATTTCATCTAGATTTCCAGGTTTGCATCTGTAGCCTATTAAGTTCTAGAAAATATTGATAAAGAAGGCAGAATATGTATATTAAACTGTCTAACCTAGTTCAGAGATTGCAGAATCTAGTTAAAAGACCATACACCAGCCGATCGCTTTTTCTCATCACCTTACCCCTAGCCACATTCGGGTGTCTTACTTCTATCGGCACTGCCAACGGGCAGATCATTCCTGATAATAGTCTCGGTGCTGAAAAGTCAATTGTTAACTCGAATGCCAACACTGACCGAATTAATGGCGGTGCGCGTCGGGGGGCGAACCTATTTCATAGTTTTCGGGAATTTAATGTTGGTAAAGAAGGGAAAGCCTATTTTTCCAATCCGACTGGAGTTGAAAATATTTTTAGTCGGGTTACAGGGGATAGACGTTCCGATATATTAGGAACCCTTGGTGTTGCTGATAATGGTAATGCCAATCTATTTTTTATGAATCCCAACGGGGTTTTCTTTGGGCCAGATGCGCGTCTAGATTTGCGCGGTTCATTCTTGTCCAGTACAGCAAATAGTTTATTGTTTGATGGTGGGTTGGAGTTTAGCACCAGCAACCCACAAGCACCACCCATGCTGACGGTTAACATTCCCATTGGCTTACAGTTTCGGGAAAATCCAGGGAGGATAACTAATCGGTCTGTAGCTGATGATGTGGGACTTCAAGTGGATTCAGGGAAAACTTTATCACTTGTGGGCGGTAACGTTAACTTAGAAGGCGGAAAACTGACAGCAACAGGAGGACGAATTGAGTTAGGAGGATTAGTCAAACCAGGAACAGTTGGGTTGAAAAGTGATGGTAGTTTGAGTTTTCCTGATGGTGTAGTGCGAGGCAATGTATCGCTTACTAATGGTGCTACCGTGGTCAGCTTAATTGGACAAAATATGAAAGAGAATGGCGCAGATGTGATTATTAACGCGCGTTCCCTCTCCATGTCTTCTAACGCTTTTTTATCTACATCCACTGGGGGACAAGGAAATTCTGGAAATATTCAAATTAATGCAACTGATTCTATCTCTCTAACCAGTGGCGCGAAGTTGGGAGCTATCACTGGCGGTTCAGGGAATGCTGGAAACATAGTTATTCAAGCCAAGAATGCGACTGTTTCATTTAGTGGGATGGAAACGATAGCTAGCACTACTGCATACGGTGAAATACCAATATTGAATCTGGTGGGGACTGGACAGGGTGGTGACATTACAATCAACGCGCATACCCTCTCTGTAACTAATGGTGCTACTTTGGCGACCTCGACTCTGGGACAAGGAAATTCTGGAAATATTCAAATTAATATAGCTGATTCCATTTCTGTAACCAGTGGCTCAAAGCTGGGAGCATTTACTGGCGGATCAGGGAATGCAGGAAACATAGTTATTGAGGCAAAGGATGCGACCGTCTCTTTTGATGGAATAGGAACTGCGGTAACTACTTCTGTATCCGGCAAATTAGAAATACCAGGATTCCAGTTTGTAGGGACTGGACAGGGTGGCAACATTACAATCAACGCACGTACACTGTCTCTTACTAATGGCGCTAAATTATTTACTGATACTTTTAGACAAGCAGGAACTCAGGGATTTTCTAATGCTGGCAATATTCAGGTAAATGTTTCAGATTCTGTTGCCCTCAGTGGTGGTTCACAACTAAGCTCTAGTACATGGGGACAAGGAAATGCAGGAAAGATATTTGTACAAGCCAAAGATTCCGTCTCACTAACAGGTAGTGAGACTGCCATCTACAGCGATGTGAAAAACACGGGAGTCAGTAATGCTGGTGAAATTGAGATTCACGCTGGGTTACTGAGCATGAGGGATAAAGCAAAACTGAGTTCCAGCACTTATGGAACCGGAGATGCAGGAAAGATATTTGTACAAGCTAAGGATTCTATCTCTCTTGATGGTGGTGATATTTTCAACAATGTGGAAAATGGAGCAGTCGGACAGGGTGGTGAGGTGAAGATTCAAGCAGGCTCACTGTCTTTACTCAATGGCTCTCAAATTCAAACTTTAGTTCGTGATGCTAAAGATGGACAACCTGCTGGTCGAGATGGACAACCTGCTGGTCGTGGCAATGCAGGCAAGGTGAGTATTGATGTCCGTAATGCACTGACAATTTCTGGTGTCACTAATGATGTAAATCGAAATCCCAGTGCTATTTTCAGTTCATTGGGTACAGGAGCAACAGGGCAGAGTGGAGACATTAATATTACAACAGGTTCTTTGTTTCTGTCGGAAGGTACTAAGTTGGAAACCAGTACCTCTGGAACCGGAGATGCAGGAAAAGTATTTGTGCAAGCCAACGATTCTATCTCTCTTGATGGTGGTGATATTTTCAGCAATGTGGAAAATGGAGCGGTCGGACAGGGTGGTGAGGTGAAGATTCAAGCAGGCTCACTATCTTTACTCAATGGTTCTCAAATTCAAACTGAGGTTCGTCAAGCCCAAGATGGACAACCTGCGGGACGTGGCAATGCAGGCAAGGTGAATATTGATGTCCGTGATGCGCTGACAATTTCTGGTGTTACTAATGATGAAAATCAATATCCCAGTAGCATTCGCAGTGTTTTAGGTGAGGGAGCAATTGGTAAGGGTGGTGATATCAATATCAAAACAGGGATGCTCTCC
>NZ_JBIQNW010000042.1:20695-57896 GCF_047228265.1 Nostoc sp. UIC 10607
TTAGGTGAGGGAGCAATTGGTAAGGGTGGTGATATCAATATCAAAACAGGGATGCTCTCCTTAAGCGATCGCGCTGAATTGACTACTGACACATCGGGAACTGGAGACGCAGGAAATATATTTGTACAAGCCAAGGATTCCGTTTCACTAGCAGGTAGTAAGACTGCCATCTACAGCGATGTGAAAAACACTGGAGTTGGCAATGCTGGCGTAATTGAGATTAAAGCTCGATCACTGAGCATGAGAGATAGGGCAAGCCTAAATTCCAGCACTTCTTCACAACAACAGGATACGACTGGACAACCAAGCCGTGCTGGCATGATTTCATTGCAGGCTGATGATGGAATCAATCTAGAAAATAGCAGTTATATCTTCAACAATGTAGAAAGTGGAGCAGTAGGACAGGGTGGTGAGGTTAAGATTAAAACTGGTTCACTGTCTTTACGCAATGGTTCTCAAATTCAAACCATAGTTCGTGGAGCATACGAGAACCAACTTCCTGGAAAAGGTAATGCTGGCAACATAAACATTCAGGCCAGTAAAGACGTTATCTTTGATGGTTTTTCTAATACAGACTTAGCAGAAAGACAAAATATTTTCTTTAGTGGAATCACCAGTGATGTGGAGTCTGGTGTAAAAGGCAATGCTGGCAATATAGAAATCACAACACCTAAAGATATTCGTCTAGATAACAAGGCATCTATTAGAGCTAATACTTCTGGGGGTAAAGGCAATATTATTCTAAACTCTCGTGATTTAATCTTGCGCCGCAACAGCAACATTACCACCAATGCCACAGGCTCTGCAACTGGTGGCAATATCACCATTAAGGCTGAAAACTTAGTTGCTGTTCCACAAGAAGACAGTAATATTAGTGCTGATGCTGAAGAAAGTTTTGGGGGAAAAGTAAGCATCAATGCTCAAGGTATATTTGGCATCAAGTTTCGGAAGCAACCAACATTAGAGAGTGATATTACTGCCTCTTCTGAACGGGGGCTAGAATTCAGTGGTGAAGTCAAACTCAACCTCCCAAATGTTGACCCCAGTCATGGTTTAGTTGAATTGCCCAAGAATGTTGTAGATCCGACTGAGCAAATTGCCCAAAATCCCTGTCAACGGGGTGTGGGCAGTAAATTTATCATCACTGGAAGCGGTGGCTTACCACCTAGCCCCAATGAAGCTACTAGCAGTGATGCTGTGCGAGTTGATTTAGTCGAGCCTGCCCCTGAGGGAAGTAGAGGCGCAGGGGAGCAGAGGCGCAGGGAGACAGAGCAGAAAAATAAATCTTCAGTTTCTAAACCAATTGTGCCTGCCCAAGGATGGATATTTAATAAAAACGGTGAGGTAATACTTACAGCATACGACCCCACAGGTACGGGTTCGCAACGTCCCCTTAATTCAGATGTCTGTCCAGTACCTTGAATTAATTCGTAATTCGTAATTAAACGTGGTGTGCAACGTTCTTTTAAACCTAACCCGCAACCCCTTCCCTACAGGGGAAGTGGAACAAGAGTCAAAGCCTCTACCCGTCGCGGGGAGAGGTTTGGAGAGGGGTTAAGCCAAAGTCTAGGGGTTAAGCCAAAGTCTGGAATTCACGTATTTTTAACCCATAAAGAAAAAATCAACGAGGAAGGCAGAATTATGTATATCAAACTGTCTAACCTATTTCAAAGATTACAAAATCTAGCCAAACGATCGCGCACAGCAACTAAACCGCGATCGCTAATCCTCTTAATACTTTTATTTGTCCTCTCCTTGAGCATTCCCCTGGTTGCTCACCAAGTCTCTGCATTATCTATCATCGTTCAAACTCAACAAAATCCCTTACAACTGGTAGAACAAGCCAAAAAACTCTACACTACCGGACAGTTTGAGCAGGCGGCTTTGGTTTGGCAAAAAACGGCTGAAGGTTTTGCTGCTCAAGGCGATAATCTCAATCAGGCAATGGCTTTGAGTAATCTTTCGCTTACACAGCAACAACTAGGTAAGTGGGCTGAAGCAAAACAGGCGATCGCAACTAGTCTCAAACTCCTAGAAATCCAGGAAAAAACACCAACGCAACGCCTCATCCAGGCGCAAACGTTGGATATTCAAGGACAGCTACAACTAGCAGTTGGGCGATCGCAAATAGCCCTGAAAACTTGGCAACAGGCAGCTGATATATATAAGAATATCGGCAATAAACATAAGTTCATCCAGAGTCAGATTAACCAAGCTCAGGCAATGCAAGAATTAGGGCTTTATCGCCGGGCTTGTGAAATATTACTAGAATCTTTAGAACTTGAGCATCAAGACCTTGATATCTCAAAACAACAGTTGCAAACCCTGACAGAGAAATTCTCAGGAACAGGCGATTTAGCGTCTTTACAAGTTTTAGGATTACGTAGTCTTGGTGATGTTCTGCGAGTAATTGGCAACAGCGAACAGTCCCAACTAATCTTGGCAGAAAGTGTGAAATTAGCAAAACAATTCGGTGATTCCCAAAACTTGGCTGCTGGCTACTTCAGTTTAGGTAATACAGTTCTGTCTTTGGGTAATCAAAAAGCCCAAATAGAAACCATTTCCACGCCAATTACATTCACATCATCTCCAGACTGCATGGCACGAGCAAATAATACTGTTTCCGAACTATACCAACAAGCAGCAGCCTGCTATCACCAAGCTGAATTATCTACCGATGCAAACATTAACGCCAAGGCAAAACTGAATTTACTCAGTCTCCTCATCGAGACTCAACAATGGTCTGAGATATCAACGCTACTGCCTAAAATTCAATCCCAGCTAGATAAATTGCCAATGAGTCATGGAGCCATCTATGCTCAAATAAATTTGGCACAAAATCTAATTTGTCTAAAATCAGCAGTAAATCCAGAAGTATCTCAACTGTCGTCCCCCCTACTTCAGCAGTGTGGTGTAAGCCAGGAAAAAACAACTAACACTGGGGGTAATACTTTGCAACCTACGCTGATTCCTGCGTGGGAAGATATTGCAAAAATTGTCACCACCGCACGTAACCAGGCTCAAGTTTTGCAAGACAACCAAGCACAAGCCTACGCTTTAGGTTATTTAGGCGGAGTTTACCAAGAAATTGGGGAAATACCAAATGCTCAAAGGTTTACTCAAGAAGCATTGCAACTAGTTTCGGCTTTTGATGCGCCACATATTGCCTATCGTTGGCAATGGCAATTAGGACGACTGCGGCGAATTCAGGAGAACCAACAAGGAGCCATCGCAGCGTATACAGCTGCGGTTGAAACTCTCAAGTCACTGCGTAAAGACTTAACTGTAATTAATCCAGACATACAATACACGTTTCGAGACAGTGTAGCCCCAGTTTATCGGGAATTTGTCGATTTACTGTTGCAAGCTAATAACTCTAACCAAACCAACCTCAAACAAGCTCGTGATGCAATTGAAGCACTTCAGCTGGCAGAACTGGATGATTACTTTCGAGATGCCTGCATTGAAGCTAAACCACAACAGATTGATCGAGTAGTAGATAAAGCTACTCCAGCAGCAGCAGTTTTATATACAATTACCTTGCCGGATCGCTTAGAGTTAATTCTCAAATTGCCAGGGCAAGAAAACTTAGAACACTACACTACAACAGTTACTCAAGCCCAATTAAAAGACAACTTAACACAATTAATAGAGCGTCTCAACGATAAAACACGCTTTGCTGGTGAAATTCAGGAATTATCACAACAGACATACGATTGGTTAATTAAACCAGCACAAAGCAAGCTAGTTGATAGTAAAGTCAAAACCTTAGTATTTGTATTGGATGGTCTATTACGAAATATCCCAATGGCAGTTCTTTATGATCGCGCCAGTCAGGAATATTTAGTACAAAAATATGCTTTAGTTATCACCCCTGGTCTTCAACTGATAAGTCCTCGTCCTTTAGCAAATGTCCGCCTCAATGCCATGCTTGCTGGCATGAGTGAACAGCGGAGTTTTCCTGACGAAAATCAGTTATTCTCTAATCTTAAATTTGTACCTAATGAATTAGGAAAAATTCAAAAGCAAGTGCCAAACAATGAAAAGTTACTGGATCAGTATTTTCTCAAAGCTACACTGCAAGAGCATCTAGCAAATGCCAAATATACTATTGTTCACTTAGCAACTCATGGAGAATTTAACTCTGACCCCGAAAAGACTTTTATTGCTACCTGGGATCACCTAATTAAAATCAAAGATTTGGATAAATTACTGCGATCAGGTAAGACAAATCAACCAATTTCGATTGAACTACTTGTTCTCAGTGCTTGTAAAACAGCCACAGGAGACAGCCGCGCTACTTTAGGGCTAGCTGGTGTTGCTGTACGAGCCGGAGCAAGAAGTACACTAGCCAGCTTGTGGTCAGTAAATGATGAGTCTACATCTGAACTCATGGGTGAATTTTATAGTGAATTAGTTAATGCCAATGGCCGAAAAAATGTCAGTAAAGCTGAGGCTCTCCAGCAAGCTCAGTTAGCTCTGTTAAACAATCGCGATCGCAATAAAAAATGGGAGCGTCCTTATTATTGGGCCCCCTTTGTTTTAGTAGGAAATTGGCTTTAATTTTGGGAAACCACAGTACCAAAGCTATATTCTTGAGCCAGTCTTTCTAAGCCAACCACACCATTAGCTTTTAATAAATCAGCCCATTCCTGTTTTAATGTTGGATCTTGTGGATTGCGACGGCGACGTTCAGCTAAATTATTCAACGCATCATACCAAATCTTATTATTTAAATAGCTTTGGTAATCATTAGTATTAGCAAAACTAAGGTTGATTCGTTCTACCGTTCCACCAACATCAAAACTATTTCCATCATTACAAACCATCCGAAAAGACCAATTATAAACCTTGCCTTGTTTTAATGAGTTTTGGGGTTTTGATGGCACAGTAACACTAACAATTCCTGGTGTTGATTGAACTGTGTATCGAGTTCTTTCTATGGTTTTTTGTTCTGCTTCATCCTGCAATACTAACTCAGCATATCTGATATCTTTCGGGAAATTAGGAACATAAACCCAAAAAGTAGGATACTCAGAGACAGTAGATCCCCCATTTTTAGGCACCAAAGCAGTTAGTTCTGTTGCTTCTATTCCATCACAATTACCACGGCTAGCAGCATCTGTTTGTCGATTTGGTCTACCTGTTGAAGTAAAATCTAGCTTTTGTCTCCGAGATGATTGTACTAAACGAAAGTTAGAATTTATAGTTAATCTGGGAGACTCTGCAAATACTAATATGGGGTAGCTTGTCAAGCCAGCCATAACCGAAGACAAAAAGAGGATAAGAGAATTTTTTGGAAAAGTTCGCTTCTTGTTACTCATAATTTCCTCTAAAAACTATTAACTATTGGTAGGAGTAGTAGGAGTAGTAGGAGTAGTAGGAGTGCTAGGAGTACTAGAAGTGGTAGAAGTGATTTGCACATACGTTAAGGCAATTACTACGCACACTCCTGTTAGGAACAAACTAAGTATTGTGGGTATAACTGGCAACCACCCACCCTTCATAAAAGCTAAAAAACATAGTCCATACAAAATACTGATCGCTATAACCACAACAAGCCCCCTCCTAATTGGCGATCGCCAATACTCAATCAATATCCCTACGAAGAATGCCCAAAGCCAAACCCAGATAATTTCTACCGCCTGTGGCCACCACCACAACAAGGGTCGTTGATTTAACACAGCACTAATAATTTGACTCACCATGTGTGCCTGAATTAACACTCCAGGCATTTCTGTACCATAGGGAGTCATATGAAAATCCCTAAAACTAGGGGCAGTAGTACCGATTAAAACAATGCGATTATTAACGAGACTTGGTAGTTTAGCGTCTTGCGAACCTTCAAGGATATCCGTCAAGCTTATTTGCTGGGCAATTGATTCATCTGGTTTCAGCGATCGATAATTGAGGAGAATTTGGTAGCCCAAATCTTCTGTTCTTGGTAACTGATACCCACCAGCATCTGAAACTAACTTGGGAAAAATTACTGTACCAATTTGTAACCTCTGATCTACAGTCTGTTGGATTGGTGAAATATTTTCTGTTTCTAAGTAACGAAGTGCAATTCGTAGGCTAAATGATTGATCTGTATAACATTGGTTGCTAGGTGTCTGAGCTAATAATTGGCGACGGATAACCTTGTTTGGATCTTCGGGAATATTACTAAATCCCAAACGTTGATATTGTGCTAATTGAATTTCAGGTGAAGCTTTTATACCTCCAATACTGCACGTAAGAATCAAATTGTTGTTCTCCTGCAATTGTTTTACTAAGTCTTTGAATTGTCGGTTGACACCAAAATCATGAAAAATATCCAAACCCATGACTCGCGGTTGATGCGGATTCAATTTTTGTAAAAGTGCATCAAGTGCTTGGTCTGATAGTGATGCGGCTCTCCTTTCCATATTTTTCTGAGCTTGATATTCCAGATCATCATCGTTAACTGTGATTATTAGTAGGCGAGGATCTGGTTGCTCAATAGGCCGCGATCGCATCATATAATCAAATGCTGCCAACTCCGATGGCTGCAACATCCCTAAAGGTCGTACCACTCCCATCAACAAGCCAACAATTATTACACTAGTTAGGAATGCAGTTTGGAATTTCCTCATTGGTAGAGTAGGTTTTCCCTTCCCGTTTGCCTTTGAGGGTTCTCCTGTGTTTTCTGCTTCCCGCATATATCGCAGAACTGTGATCAATGTGGTTGCTGCTGCTGTCAGTGCTGAAATTAAGGTCGGAAAATCCATCTGACACCTCCATGAAGGGTCTAAAAACAGGCAATGAGAAGGGATTTTAGCTTCTATTGTCTACAATCACAAAATCATTTCGTCGGTCATTGGTAGAGGTATTGTAGGCAATTAAAATCTCTTGAGCATCTAAAATTCGAGAAAATGCCGAAGTGCAAGGCTGTCCCCAAGGTAAGCCAAAATCATGAACATTGCCGGAAATTTCTCAGAAGTACATCCAACCAAATTTTAGTGCTGCTGTGGATTGAAAGATTCTGACAATTTGAGAAATATTTTGGTAAATTCTACAATTTTGATTTTGATGTTTGTATATTAATCTAATGGAAGAGAAACAAACATAAGGATTTTATGCAGCTATCTAATCAATTAAGAATTCTTTAAGAGTGCTACGACAAAAGCTGTAGACAAGAATGCCAATAAATGTTGAGTGTAAATTTTACCCGCTTATCTTTATGTTGCCGATCCCCCAAATTTAAACCTCTAACCAAAGTTAGATAAATTTAGTCAAAAGTTAGAGTTTAGAGTAAACTTTTTTTTGCCGAATAAAAAGTTTACTTAACGCCGTGTACAACTTTATCTCAAACCTAACCCCCAACCTCTTCCCTTTGTTCGTGCAGTGTCTCAAAGAGAGAGAATGGGAGCAAGAATCAAAGCCTCTCCCCGAAACAAAGAGAGGTTTGGAGAGGGGTTACAAGAATAGGTCGTAGATCGCATTACTTAATGAAATTCAGTTGTTGATGAATATATTATCTTCACAGATTTATAGAGATGGGTTTGTATCTTTTTGTTAATTATGTTTAACCAATTTTGGTAAAGTTCCTCCATAGAATAATTTCTTCACAAGTTCCTCAAATTATTTTTTTAAATTTGAGAAGTAGATAAATTTAGTAACAATGTTATGACAGTATCAACAAAATTACAGCAGTTTCTTAAATCAATTAAAGAAGCTCCTGCACAAATCATCAACTACATCTCAAGTGCAGCAGCGAGAATTTTTGCACCCAAGGATGATGATTATCCAGATACAGGAGTTCAACCTTTTGAGGGAGATATTCCTGATGAGAAAAGAAAGTTGTGAGCGGATGTTTAAAAAGTATCAAACTTTGGCTGGGTAATATTAGGACATAACATTAAGCTCATCCCATCCCCTTTTAGAGGATGGGATAACACGTGCATACTGATGACGGTTGACGGTTAACAATCATCAGTCAACAGTTAACGACGGCATTGAATAAGTGGGCTTCCCGCCGCCTTGGTGATAGTACTCCAGTTAACATCGTTGTTATGTCCGTCCAGAAGATTGACTACGATCGCGAACTATAGCGGTTCCCACTCAGATGGATGGGGTACAACATTATATTGCCAGGTGTAGGGGCACTGCCGTGCCCCTACGGGTGTACCTCACGTAAACGAGAACCGCTATATAATTGTCGAATATCAAAATCCTGAAACGCAGACACGGGAAATTTTGGCAGTCGGTCGGTTAAATAAATCGCATGGTACGAATGAAGCAGAATTCGCTATTGTGGTATGCGCCGAGTTACTGCGACGGCTGCTGGCACTTTAAATCACAAACCTATCAATTCTTCACAAGTTTCTCAACTTCTTATCCTAATGTCGAAAGTAGATCCACTTTAGTCATTGCTAGCGCTTAGAGACTTTCACCGGTGCAAGAAGATGAACAAGAGAAGCTTTGCAACTATAGACGGCAATGAAGCTGTTGCCCAAGTCGTCTATCGACTGAATGAAGTCATTGCGATTTATCCCATTACTCCTTCTTCACCAATGGCTGAGTGGGCAGATACTTGGGCTAGTGAAGGCAAACCCAACATTTGGGGTACTGTTCCCTCGGTGGTAGAGATGCAAAGTGAAGGAGGTGTGGCCGGTGCTGTACATGGTGCTTTGCAAACTGGTTCACTGACAACAACATTTACAGCATCACAGGGATTATTGTTGATGATCCCCAATATGTACAAAATTGCTGGGGAATTAACACCTACAGTATTTCATATTGCCGCGCGATCGCTAGCCGCGCAAGCTCTCTCCATTTTCGGTGACCACAGCGATGTCATGGCAGCGCGTGGCACTGGTTTTGCCATGCTGTGTGCCGCATCAGTCCAAGAAGCACAGGATTTTGCTTTAATAGCAACACGGACAACCTTAGAATCACGAATACCGTTCTTACACTTTTTTGATGGCTTTCGTACCTCCCACGAAATTAACAAAGTAGAAACTTTAACAGAAGATGATTTGCGAGAATTCATTCCCGATGAATTAGTATTTGCCCATCGGTCACGCGCTCTCACCCCTGACAAACCAGTTTTGCGCGGTACAACACAAAACCCTGATATCTACTTCCAAGCCAGGGAAACTGTCAATCCTTACTATCTAGCTTGTGCAGACATCACCCAGAAAGTCATGGATGAATTTGCCGCGATGACTGGGCGACAGTACCAACTATTTGAATATCACGGCGACCCAGCAGCCGAACGAGTTATTGTGCTGATGGGTTCTGGTTGTGAGGCTGTACATGAAATAGTAGATTACCTCAACGCCCGTGGTGAGAAAGTGGGTGTTTTGAAAGTAAGACTATATCGCCCATTTGATGTAAAGCGTTTTGTCGCTGCTTTACCAACAACTATCCGTAGCATCGCAGTTTTAGACCGCACGAAAGAACCAGGTGCATCAGGTGAACCTCTCTATTTAGATGTGGTAAATGCAATTCATGAAGCTTCGAAAGCAGGGCCAAGCATTTCCCTATCTCCCCCTCCTCAAGTAGTGGGTGGTCGTTACGGTTTATCTTCTAAAGAATTTACGCCAGCGATGATTAAAGCCGTCTTTGATAACCTTGCTGCGGCTGAACAAAAAAAAAATAATTTCACCATCGGTATTAACGATGATATCACCCACACCAGCTTGAATTATAACCCTGACTTTAGCATTGAACCAGACAACATAGTAAGAGCAATTTTTTATGGTTTGGGTGCAGATGGTACAGTGGGCGCTAATAAAAACTCAATCAAAATTATTGGAGAAGAAACAAGCAATTACGCTCAAGGCTATTTTGTCTACGACTCCAAGAAATCAGGTTCTGTCACAGTTTCTCACTTACGCTTTGGTTCACAACCAATTCGCTCAACCTATTTAATCAGCAAAGCTAACTTTGTCGGCTGTCATCAATGGGAATTTATCGAAAAATTTCCTATCCTGAAAGACATCATACCAGACGGCACATTCTTAGTTAATTCACCTTATGAACAGGATGAAGTTTGGGATCATCTGCCGCCATCAGTACAAGAGCAAATTATTCAAAAGCGTCTGAAATTTTATGTAATTAATGCCTATAAAGTTGCTCGTCAAGCAGGCATGGCTGGCAGAATCAACACAGTAATGCAGGTTTGTTTCTTCGCTTTATCGGGTGTATTGCCACGAGAAGAAGCGATCGCCTCTATCAAAAACTCCATCCGCAAGATTTACAGCCAGAAGGGCGACGAAATTGTACAGATGAACATCAACGCGGTGGATACTACATTAGAGAATTTGTATGAGGTGGGAAATAGGGAATTGGGAATAAGGAATGAGAAAGAAAAACAATCCCCCACTCTTGATACTGCACCTGCTTTTGTCCGTGATGTTTTAGGTAAAATGATTGCCCGTCAAGGAGATGAACTGCCAGTTAGTGCTTTACCAGCAGACGGGACTTATCCCACTGGTACAGCAAAATGGGAAAAGCGTAACATTGCCCAAGAAATACCCGTTTGGGATACAGATGTCTGCATTCAGTGTGGCAAGTGCGTGATGGTGTGCCCTCACAGTGTCATTCGGAGTAAGGTTTACGAACCGCAGCAGTTAGAAAATGCACCATCGACCTTTAAGAGTGCCAATGCCAAAGACCACGATTGGCAAGGATTGAAATACACTATCCAAGTGGCAGCAGAAGATTGCACTGGCTGCGGAATTTGCGTAGATGTTTGCCCGGCGAAGAATAAATCAGAACTACGCCGCAAAGCCATCAATATGGAACCGCAAAGACCATTACGCGAACAAGAACGGGAAAATTGGGACTTCTTTTTGAATATTCCTAATCCAGATAGAAGCCATCTGAAGCTGACTCATATTAACCAACAGCAGATGCAAGAACCATTATTTGAATTTTCTGGGGCTTGCGCTGGTTGTGGCGAGACACCTTATATTAAGTTAGCAACGCAGCTGTTTGGCGATCGCATGATTGTTGCCAACGCCACTGGTTGTTCTTCTATCTATGGTGGTAATTTACCCACCACACCTTGGACGCACAATACCGAAGGACGCGGGCCAGCTTGGTCTAATAGTTTATTTGAAGATAACGCGGAATTTGGACTTGGTTTTCGCATTTCGATTGATAAACAAGCAGAATTTGCTGCGGAATTACTCAAACAACTGACAACAGATGTAGGTGAAGAACTGGCAAATAGTATCCTCAATGCCGAACAAAAAGATGAAGCTGATATTTGGGAACAACGAGAAAGGGTAGCGCTATTGAAACAGAAGTTAGATAAAATTTTGACTGCGGAAATAGACACCAATTTAAAATCTAAAATCCAAAATCTAAAATCGCTAGCTGATTACTTAGTGAAAAAGAGTGTTTGGATTATCGGTGGTGATGGCTGGGGTTACGATATCGGATTCGGTGGACTAGATCACGTCTTAGCCAGTGGACACAACGTTAATATTCTCATTCTTGATACTGAAGTTTATTCCAATACAGGTGGACAAATGTCCAAAGCCACACCGAAAGCAGCTGTAGCCAAATTTGCGGCTGGAGGTAAAGTTGCACCTAAAAAAGACTTGGGTTTGATGGCGATGACTTACGGCAATGTCTATATTGCTAGCGTCGCAATGGGCGCACGCGATGAACACACCCTCAAGGCTTTCCTGGAAGCTGAAGCTTATGAAGGCCCATCGCTAATTATTGCCTACAGCCATTGCATTGCCCACGGAATCAATATGAGTACAGCAATGCAGAATCAAAAAGCTGCTGTCGATTCAGGACAATGGTTACTGTATCGATTTAATCCAGACCGCATCAAGCAAGGAATAAATCCACTACAACTTGATTCGCGCACACCAAAGTTACCATTAGAGAAATATATGTATTTAGAAAACCGCTTCAAGATGTTGACTAAGAGTAACGAAGAAGTGGCACAGCAATTACTTAAAGAAGCTCAAGCAGATGTGAAAAACCGTTGGCAAATGTATCAATATTTGGCTGCAAGAAATTATTGAAAATTAGAGATTTTGCCTAATCTCTCTTCTCTGAGTGAGAGGATATTTGAAAAGTCATCTGAGCGTTATAAAAACGTTTTATATTCCCCTAAAGCCCACTAAATAAATGGGATTTTGATTCCAGTTTTCCACCTAAAATTATAGCCAACCAGTTTTAAAATAACCTATGAGATTATTTTGAAATTTATCTTCGCGGCTTAAATAGAATATTTGAACAAACAACGCGCAGCGTCTCGTAATAGAATGAGTCCAAGGACGTAAAGGGAAGAGAAATAGAGTATTTCAACAAGATATATCTCACCCAAATATTTTAGCAACTAAAGATTTTGTACAGAAGAAAACAAGCTTCTACATAACATTGAAAATAGGAGTAAAGATGATGGATTTGACTACAACTTATATGGGGATGAAATTGCGATCGCCTCTTGTTCCCTCTGCATCACCTCTATCTGAGGACATTGACAACATTCGGCAGATGGAAGACGCGGGTGCAGCAGCGATAGTCATGCATTCGCTGTTTGAGGAACAGTTGCGCCTAGAATATTATGAACTCCATCATCACCTTACCCAAGGTACTGAAAGTTTTCCTGAAGCCTTAACTTACTTCCCTAATTCAACCAGCTTTTGGGTGGGGCCAGAAACTTATTTAGAGCATATCCATAAAGCTAAAGAAAAGGTGAACATTCCGATTATTGCCAGCCTCAATGGATCATCCGTTGGTGGATGGACAAACTATGCCAAACAAATTCAGCAAGCAGGAGCAAACGCACTGGAATTGAATATTTACTACGTTCCTACCGATATGGAACTAACAAGTAATGAAATTGAACAGACCTATATTAATATTCTTCGTGCAGTCAAAGCAGTAGTAACTATCCCCGTAGCAGTCAAACTCAGCCCTTATTTCACAAATACAGCAAATATGGCAAAACGTTTGGATGAGGTGGGGGCTGATGCTTTAGTACTATTTAACCGCTTTTATCAACCCGATATTAATCTCAATCTTCTGGAGGTTGAGCCTAATGTGCTGTTAAGTACACCGCAGTCCATGCGATTACCTCTGCGATGGATTGCAATTCTCTATGGACGCATTCATGCTGATTTAGCTGCAACCAGTGGTATCCACAGAGGAAATGATGCGTTAAAAATGCTCATGGCTGGTGCCAAGATTACGATGCTTTGCTCAGTACTGTTACAACATGGTATTAGCCACATTCGAGTCGTTGAGCAGGAAATACGCGAATGGATGGAAAAATACGAATACGAATCAGTACAGCAAATGCAGGGGAGTATGAGCCAAAAGTATTGCCCAAATCCCAGTGCTTTTGAACGTGCTCAGTATATGCGATCGCTTGCTACCTATAAACCTGAATGGGCAGCCACTCATGATACATCATATTATTTTGGTTAAAAGGGATAACACGAAAGACTGATGACTGATGACGGTTAACGGTTAACCGTTAACGGCGGCGGGGCGGCTATCCCGGACAACCCAAAAAGCAAGTGGGCTTCCCGCCGCCTCGGTGATGATCTGACGGTGGCGATCGCAGTCGCAGAAGCTCTCTGACAGTTACACCTGCGCTGACTAATTGATTAACAGCAAAAAAATATGACAGCAGAGCATGGCTTGATTCTGGACTTCACAACTGTTCTAGGTGCTTCAGCATTAGGAGGATATTTAGCTAACCGACTGCGGCAACCTGTTTTGCTGGGTTATTTAGTGGCTGGATTGGCTCTAGGCCCTTATGGCTTCAAGCTGTTAAGCGATGTACCACGGATTCAATCCCTAGCATCAATTGGTGTAGCTTTTTTGTTATTTGCCCTAGGTGTGGAATTTTCTTTAGCAGAGTTGAAGCGGGTCAAGGATATTGCAATTAAGGGTAGTTTGTTGCAAATTGGGCTAACTACGGCTTTGGTGGCATTTTTAACAATTGCGTTGGGTTGGGTTGAGAACTTTACACAAGGCATTTTTTTAGGGGTGGTTCTATCCCTGTCCTCCACAGCAGTAGTATTGAAAACTTTGACAGAACGAGGTGAAACGAATACAGTCCACGGTCAAGTCATGCTGGCAATTTTAATTGCTCAGGATTTAGCGTTGGGATTGATGTTAGCATTTTTACCTGTCCTCAACCAACCAGAAAGACTTGCTTGGGCGATAGGTATGGCTTTGCTGAAAGTTTTGCTATTTTTAGCATTAGCGATCGCTTTTGGTCGTTGGATAGTGCCGAAGTTAATTAGTAACGTGGCAGCTACGGAAAGCACAGAGTTATTTGTCCTGACCGTAATTGCTCTATGTTTGGGTGTGGCTTTGGTGACAGCTAAACTGGGTCTGTCAATCGAGATGGGTGCATTTATTGCCGGGTTAATGGTTTCGGAAATTGAACATGCAGATCATGCCCTCGCCAAAGTTTTACCTTTAAGAGATACCTTTGCTTGTCTATTCTTTGCTTCTATTGGAATGCTGATCGATCCAGTCGCACTCATCCAAAATTTGGGGCTAGTTTTGGGACTGGTAACTCTAGTCATGCTGGGTAAAGCAATTGTTGTGATGCCAATCATTTTTAAATTTGGCTATTCCCTCAAGACTACCATCCTTACCAGTCTGGGGATTAATCAGATTGGAGAGTTTTCTTTTGTCTTAGCTTTAGCAGGTTTACAACTCCAACTTATTCCCGAAAGAACTTATTTTCTACTATTAGAGACAACAGCAATTACACTAGTTCTGACTCCCATATCGCTCAAAATTGCGCCGCAGTTGGTAGAACATCTCACCCAAATCCCGTTTTTTGCTAAATCACTGCGACAATTTACAGAACCCAACATCTTCTCAATTCCAGAAACTATTAGTGGTCATGTTGTGGTTGCAGGTTACGGAAGAGTCGGGCAAGTGATTGTGAATATTTTGCTCAATCAGGGATATGTAGTCTTAGTCATTGAAAATAGTGAAGCCGCTATTCAAAGATTGAGAATGCAGCGCATCCCCTACATTTTTGGTGATGCTGATTCCGAATTAGTATTAGAGAAAACTCATTTAGAAACTGCCAAAGCCCTAGCAATTGCCTTACCTGATCCTGCCAGTTCGCGATTACTTCTAAAACGCGCATTAGCGATCGCTCCTAAATTAGATGTAATTGCGCGATCGCACCATGATAATGAAATTGACCTGCTCACGCAAATGGGAGCCAAGGAAGTCGTCCAACCAGAATTTGAAGCCGCCCTAGAATTAGGCGCACATCTCCTAGCCACTTTAGGGGCAGCAAAAAGCCAGATTGATCGAGTAATTACTGATATTCGCACCGACAGATATCGTAGTATCAGACCAGGGAGATGAATATAGTTTCTAATGCTTGACCAGCTGAACTTGCCATTCATCTGCGATCGGCAAAATCAACAATATACCATTTGCTAGATTCGGCTGGCTTACTGAGTGAAGAAAATAACAGATATATGCAGAAGTACGATAAGTAATAAAATGGAAGTTGCCATTCGCAAGACAGCACAGATCCTTGAGCAAGTTCATCAATCAGAGTCGGCACTTGGGCTAAAAAACGAAGCCTGTCGTTCAAAATTCTTTATTCATCCTAATTCCACATCAAAAGTTTGCCTATTCTTGCATGGTTTCACGGCAGGGCCTTACCAGTTTGAGCCAATCGGCAAAGCTTTTTTTAAAGCAGGATACAACGTTTTGATTCCTTTACAACCCGGTCATGGACGCTCAGGTAACTGGAGCCGTCAAAATCCTCCACCACTCCCAACAGATATTCAGATATATCAGGAATTTGTCATCAAATGGTTGCAGATTGCCAAAACGATAGGTCAACAAGTTGTAATTGGTGGATTATCTACAGGTGGAACTTTAGCTGCTTGGTTAGCTTTAAAGCATCCCCAGCAGATTGACCGCACCTTATTGTTCACCCCTTATTTGGGTAGCCGCTATTCACTATTCGATCAACTGATCAAAATTTTGCCAATTTACTTTGAATGGTTCAACAAAGATGCATCAGGCAATTTTGGTTATAAAGGTTTTTATCTCAAGGCATTACGGATATTTCTTGAATTGGGAGGTCAGGTTTTAGAAAAGGCTCAAGGCTGTGTTTCTGCCCCTATGTTAATGGTATGTAGTGAAGGAGATCAGGCTGTTAGTCGCTCCAAACAGCAGGATTTTTTCCGAAGAGTACTTAAGCAGCAACCGAAATCCTGGTATTACTGTTTCGATGATTCGCTTCACATTGAACACCGGATGATGACGAAACTGGAAGACAATGATTATGAGGAACTAGTAATTACCCTTGCTAAAGCATTTGTTGAGAGTGATTTGAGTTGGGTCGAGTTTCAGCAAATGGCAAAGCTGATAGCGCAAGGGCAAATGTATGACCAAATAATGCGAGAATTCAACTTTGATGGACAAGTTTCTCAACAACTATCTGCAATGATGACTCAAGGTTTTGGCTGTGAGCATCTTAAATGTATCAATCCAGATTCATAATAATTTTTACATTTACCTAATGACTGATGACTGATGACTGATGACTGATGACTGATGGTTGTTAACCGTCAACAGTCAACAGTTAACAGTTAACAACCATCAAGAGTGTTTATATACTTTAAGACGCGCATCAGCTTACTATCTCTAATCAGTACTTTTCACCCTTTTAAACAAAGCCCGATAAACAGGTTCGCCCTTTTTTTGCGTACCTATTTCCCGTTCTGTAGGGACTGGTAGCGGGTTTTCAGCCAACCATTCTTCTGTACCCACTTTCTGATAAGCTGGGTGAGCAGCAAAGCGATCGCGCATTTCCACTGCAACAAATTCCATATCTGATTGCAGAAAGACAACTCCTCCAACCGCAAGATAACTGGCTAATTCTACTACTAGTTCTGGTTGTACTACACGACGTTTAGCATGACGGGTTTTAAACCAAGGATCGGGGAATTGAATTGTAACACGTTGTAAACTTCCTGAGGGGAGGGAAGATAACAGCGATTGCAGTGAGTTATTCACATTGCAAAATAAGTAGTGCAGGTTTGTTAAAGCCAACTCAGAACGTAATTTATTCGCCTCCACCACCAGCGGTTCCCGAATTTCTAAGCCGAGAAAATTCCAGTTGGGTTCTATTTGGGCTATATTCACCAAAAACTGCCCCTTAGCACAGCCAATATCTAAATGTAGTGGTTGATTTGGCTTTGCATAAATTTTTTCCCAGTCAAGGGGGCTTGCTGGTGTTTGATACTTTTTACCCAGTGGATTAACATGCTGGCGGACTCGGACTGCTGCCAAAATTTGCTCTCCTTTATGTGAAAATATCTTGTTAATTCTGATACCAATTTTTGCGAGTGTTCCTTTAATTACATCTTGGAAAGCTTTATCCATTTCTGCTGTTTGTCTCAGTAGAAATGATAAACTATGGTTTCATTTTTCAGACCTTATTTAGTGACAAGTCTAGTAAATAACGGTTATAAAAGTAAGAGCTTATAAAGCCAATTTAGATTGTTGTCTTAAATTTACCCCGTGGTATTTTAATTTAAGCAATTTTACACCAAGCAACCTTTTCGTTCATTGCTCTTGTTAATTAGCTAGAGCTTATAAAGGGTAAATTATTATACTCTTTTTCAACTAGATATTTGGGTTAGCCTTCGAGTCAAAAAAAGGCAATACATGCTAGAATTGTATCAAATTATGGCAATTATTCAAGAGCAATTTAGAATAATTTTGCGCTTTGTTGAGTAAAAAAGCTAAAATCTACGATTTTTGGAGATTTTTAGGTTATGACAACCTCACAGGAGAGGATTATCCCGATAGACTTGCGAACCGAAATGTCGCAGTCTTATCTGGAATACGCCATGAGCGTGATTGTGGGTCGGGCGTTGCCAGATGCCAGGGATGGTCTAAAACCTGTGCATCGTCGCATTCTTTACGCAATGCACGAGCTAGGTCTGCTCCACGATCGCCCGTTTAAGAAATGCGCCCGTGTGGTGGGGGAAGTGTTGGGTAAATATCACCCCCACGGCGACACGGCAGTATATGATGCCTTGGTGCGGATGGCGCAGGATTTTTCCATGCGATCGCCCCTAGTAAACGGACATGGTAACTTCGGTTCGGTAGACAACGATCCGCCAGCCGCAATGCGGTACACAGAATGCCGCTTACAAGCTTTAACTAGCGCTGGGCTACTGCATGACATCGAGTATGAAACCGTAGATTTCGCAGATAACTTCGACGGTTCCCAGCAAGAACCCACAGTCTTACCAGCACGGATTCCCCAATTATTGCTCAACGGTTCCTCTGGGATTGCCGTGGGCATGGCAACCAACATTCCGCCGCACAATTTGGGTGAATTAATTGATGCTTTGGTGGCTGTAATCCACAATCCAGAAATCACCGATCTCGAATTAATGCAGTATGTCCACGGCCCAGACTTTCCGACTGGGGCGCAAATTTTAGGCACATCTGCCATTCGAGAAGCTTACACCACCGGGCGTGGTTCCATCACCATGCGTGGTGTCGCTAACATTGAAACCGTTGAACAACGGGGACGGCCGGATAGAGAAGCAATTATCATTACCGAATTGCCCTATCAAACCAATAAAGCGGCGCTGATTGAAAAAATCGCCGAAATGGTGAACGAAAAGCGGCTAGAGGGCATCGCAGATATCCGGGATGAAAGCGATCGCGACGGGATGCGAGTTGTTATCGAACTCAAGCGTGATGCTTATCCCCGCGTTGTCCTGAACAACCTTTACAAACAAACGCCACTGCAAGCCAACTTCGGCGCAAATATGCTGGCGTTGGTGAATAGCGAACCCCAGGTACTCACCCTCAAGCAATTCTTAAGCGTCTTCTTAGATTTCCGCATCGAATCCATTGCCAGACGCACCCGCTACGAACTGCGGAAAGCTGAAGAACGCGATCATCTTCTGCAAGGGTTATTGATTGCCTTGTCCCAGTTAGATCCGATTATTGTCTTGATTCGCCATGCTCCCGATGCGCCCACAGCCAAAGGCGAGTTGATCACAACTTACGGACTTTCGGAAGTGCAAGCAGATGCAATTTTGCAGATGCAATTGCGACGGTTGACTGCCTTAGAAGCAGACAAAATTCGTTTGGAACACGAGGAATTACAAGCGAAAATTACCGACTTGCAAGATATCTTGGCACGCCGCGAGAGGGTGCTGGAAATTATCGAAACTGAAGTCGGGCAACTGAAAACTAGCTTCGCCACACCCCGCCGCACGGTGATTTTACCAGGGGAAGGAGAATTAGACGATCGCGACCTAATTGCCAATGAAAAAGCAATAATTCTGGTTACAGAACAAGGCTACATCAAACGGATGCCAGTTAATACCTTTGAAGCACAAAGCCGTGCTACCAGAGGTAAAGCCGCAGCTAAGGTAAAAGATGATGATACCATTGAGCATTTTTTGACTTGCTGCGATCACGACAGTATTTTATTCTTTAGTGAGCGTGGTGTTGTTTATTGCCTGAGAGCGTATCAAATTCCAGCGAGTTCGCGTACTAGTCGCGGGACACCTATTGTCCAGATGCTACCCATTCCCAAAGAGGAAAAAATTACCTCGATTGTACCCGTTGACGAGTTTAGCAACGAAGAATATCTGGTCATGCTCACTAAGGGCGGCAATATCAAGAAAACCGAATTGGCAGCCTTTAGTCACATTCGCGCCAATGGTTTGATTGCCATTTCCTTAGAAGAAGGCGACCAACTGCGCTGGGTGCGACGCGCTAGAGTTGAGGACAGTGTAATTATTGGTTCTCGTAACGGAATGGCGATTAACTTCCGGTGCAACCACGAACAACTGCGTCCTTTAAGTAGAGCGACTCGTGGCGTGAAAGCCATGAAACTCAAAAATAAAGATGAACTAGTGGGTATGGATATTCTCCCCGCAGCAATTCTTGAAACTTTGGATGTTACAGAAGCCGAAATTGAAGATATCGAAACAGTCGAAGCAGTCGAAGCAATCGAAACAATCGAAACAGAAGATATCGAAATTACCGAAACTAATGAAGAGTCCGCAGAAGTGCCTAGCAGTGGCGTAGTTGGCCCTTGGGTGTTGGTAATTACAATGGGAGGATATGGTAAGCGCGTACCAGTTGCCCAGTTCCGCCTGCAAAACCGTGCTGGTCAGGGTTTAATGGCAACCAAGTTCAAAAAC
This sequence comes from Nostoc sp. UIC 10607, assembly GCF_047228265.1. Classification (NCBI taxonomy): domain Bacteria; kingdom Bacillati; phylum Cyanobacteriota; class Cyanophyceae; order Nostocales; family Nostocaceae; genus Nostoc; species Nostoc sp. UIC 10607. The sequence goes on from NZ_JBIQNW010000042.1 coordinate 40,879, forward strand.
CGCAAAAACAAAGATAAGTTGGCAACCCTACGCATTGTCAACAATGATGATGATGAAATCATGATGGTGACAAATCGCGGTATTATCATCCGTCAAGCGGTAAATGCTATTTCTATCCAATCGCGATCGGCAACTGGAGTCAGAGTGCAGCGTTTAGACGAAGATGACGCTATTACCGGAGTTGCAATAGTTCCACCTGATGCTGTCGATGCAGAAGAAGCAGAATAAAAAGCAGGGAGAGAGGTTAACCGCCTTACTCCCTTATTTAACTGCCTTAGCTAGCGGCATTTTAATGGGGCTAACCGTAGCCCCAGTAGGTGCATGGTTTTTGGCTTGGATTGCCCTAGTCCCCTTATGGGTGCTAGTTGTTACTTCAACTAAAGGCAAAAACCAATCCCCCCCGGCTTTCCTCTGGGGTATTGGTTATCACGGTGTCGCCCTATCTTGGATTACCGGAATTCATCCGATGACATGGCTGGGCGTTCCTTGGTTGCCAAGTTTGGCAATCACTCTTTTTTGTTGGGGATTTATCAGTGTCTTAGGTGGGGTATTCCTTACTATTTGGGCGGCTGTAATGGTTCGCCTGGGTGGAAAAAAACCGTGGTTACGTGTTCTGATTGGTACAGCCCTCTGGTGCGGCTTAGAGAGTCTATGGAGTGCCGGCCCCCTGTGGTGGAGTTCTATTGCTTACACGCAAAGTCCGCACAATCTCGTAATTGTACATCTGGGTCAACTCTCTGGGCCTAATACTGTGACAGCAGCAATAGTTGCTGTTAATGGTTTAATTGCTGAAGGATGGATAAACCACAGAGGCACAGAGGGCGCAGAGAAAATTTCCTCTGCGTCCTCTGCGCCTCTGCGGTTCGTTAATAAATACTGGGTTATCGCCACAGGATTATTAATTACCTTACACCTCATCGGTTTTTTCTTATACAGTCGTCCCATCGCCCAACCCCCAGAAGCGGCGTTAAAAGTGGGGATTGTTCAAGGTAATATCCCGAACCGACTTCTCCGAAGTTCCGAAGGGTTTCGTCGCGCCCAAGAAAATTACACTAATGGGTATTTAACTTTAGCAGACCAAGGTGTAGATGCAGTTCTCACCCCAGAAGGAGCCTTACCTATTTTCCAACGTAACTTGTTGGGAACTGCCTTAGTCGCAGCAGTGAAGAAAAAAGGCGTAGTTGCTTGGATTGGGGCTTTTGGCGAACGGGGAGACAGTTATACAATTAGCTTATTTACTTTCAATAGTGAGGGTGAAATTGTCAGCCGCTACGATAAGTCCAAACTAGTACCTCTGGGAGAATATATTCCCTTTGAAGAAATTTTAGGCGGACTAGTTCAACGCTTGTCGCCTTTGGAGGCACACCAAGTTCCTGGTTCAGCAAATCAGATATTTGACACTCCATTTGGTCGTGCGATCGCTAGTATATGTTATGAATCTGCTTTTCCTGAACAATTTCGCCGTCAAGCTGCTATGGGTGGGCAATTTATCCTCAGTTCTTCTAATGATGCCCATTACAGTGCATCCATGCCATTTCAGCACCATGCACAGGATATCATGCGGGCAATTGAAACTGATAGATGGTCAGCACGGGCAACGAATACAGGATATTCAGCCTTTGTAGATCCTCACGGTAAAACTTTGTGGATATCTGGATATAATACTTACGAAACTCATGCTGAAACAATTTATCGGCGACAGACACAAACTTTATATGTGCGTTGGAGTGATTGGTTAACACCTTTGTTGCTGGGATTAAGTGTCTTAGGGTGGTTTGTGCAAAAGGTAATTAATTGAAAAAAATTATATTTTGCTAGAAACTAACTCTTGAAATGCACAGTTTGAGCCAATTTGCAATTATTCATAAGGCTGTAATTTGAATACAATATTTCACCCCAATTTAAGTTTAAAAAAACTGTATAAGCGATAATTTGCTGACTTTCAGGTGTTTTAATAAAGTTATTACCGAAAGTCTAGTGGAAGCAAAAACATGAAAGGTTTTAGGAAGTTATCCTCAATAGCACTATTGCTATGTGCCTTTGTGTATCCGCCCTCATTAGCTGAAGCCAAGGATATTTCTTTAACTAATGCTCGCAATGAACAGAGTGCTGCGCCAGATGCCAACCTAGTTGGAGATAAAACCGGAGAGCTTTTAATTGCTCAACGGCGGCCAGGACGATACCAAATTATTCGACGACGGCAGATTATCCGACGCCGCCAGCCTTTTGGAAGATACCAAAATATCCGACGAAGGCAGCCTTTTGGAAGATACCAAAATATTCGACCACGGCGCTCTTTTGGAAGATACCAAAATATCCAACGACGGCAGCAGTTTAGACAACGGCAGTTTATCCAACGACGGCAGCCTTACGGAAGATACCAGATTATCAGACGACGGTATTGATGATAGCTGATGCAACTAACTAATGGTTAGTGGTTGAATCACCAACCACTAACCACTAACTATTGTTATCTTCTAATGACTTGCTACTACCTCTCCTTCAAGGCGAACTAGTCGGTCTGCCAAAAGTTTTTCAAGGTCTTCTAATGCCTTGGTAAAACCTTTGATGCCCTCGTCTAGTTTGTCGGTTGCCATGCGGTCAGCAGCGTGCATTTTATCATAGCTAGCTTTGTCAATGGATATCTTTTCGATTTCCAAGCTTGCCGCCTTGGCGGGGTCAAGTTTACGTGGCAGTTCTGCAACAGTTGACTGCAATTCAGCCAAAAGTGACGGTGAAATAGTCAGCAAATCACTACCTGCAAGTTCAGTAATTTCACCAAGATTACGGAAGCTAGCTCCCATAACTTCAGTTTTATAGCCAAATTTCTTGTAGTAGTTGTAGATTTTGGTGACAGACAAAACTCCCGGATCTTCGGCTGCTGGATAGCTATCGCGTCCGGTATCTTTTTTATACCAGTCGAGAATCCGACCGACGAAAGGAGAAATTAGGGTAACGCCAGCTTCTGCACAGGCGATCGCTTGGTGAAGACCAAACAACAAGGTAAGGTTACAGTGAATACCTTCTTTTTCGAGAATTTCCGCAGCGCGAATGCCTTCCCAGGTGGTGGCAATTTTAATTAAAACGCGATCGCGGCCAATTCCAGCGGCTTTATACTGAGCAATTAAGTCCCGTGCTTTAGTCAGAGTAGCTTCGGTATCGTAGGACAAGCGAGCATCTACTTCTGTAGACACACGACCGGGAATAATTTGTAAAATCTTTAATCCAAAAGCAACTGCTAAACGGTCAAAAGCTAGAGAAACTATCTGTGCTTGGGTGGCTCCGTCTCCAGCATCTTTTTTGGCCTGGAGTAAAGTTTGATCGACAATTCCCTGATATTCTGGCATTTGCGCCGCAGCAGTAATCAGAGAAGGATTGGTGGTGGCATCTTGGGGTTTGAACTTTTCAATTGCCTGGATATCCCCCGTATCCGCGACCACAACAGTCACTTCTCGCAATTGTTCCAGTAAATTCTTAGACATAAAATACTCCGTGATGAATGTTACAGGATTTACTTATTCCCCAGTTCTTTACACTCTTTACTCTTCCTTCAATTCTGATTCTGGCAATTTTTCTTAATCATTGCCCAATTTTGCTTACTATCTTGAGCCACAGCCCTATTCTAAGTGCCTTATGCCGAAATTGGCTGTCCAATGGAATGCACTTTGATTAAACTAGTTGTGCCCGATTTACCAATTGGAACACCAGAGGTAATCACTACTTTATCGCCCTTATTCGCTAGGCCCATGACTACAACTGTGTTCACTACATTGGTAAACATCTCTTCGGCATTATGAACTGGTGGGATCAGCAAAGCTTCTACACCCCAAGAAAGGGCTAGTTGGCGATAAGCAGTGATGTCAGAGGTGAGGGCAATAATGGGAGAAGTTGGCCGATATTTAGACACCATTCTCGCCGTACTTCCTGATGAAGTGTTACAGAGAATTGCCCGTGAGCCTGTTTCATAGGCGATGCGACACACGGATTCTGCCACAGATTCGGTAACGCTGAGACTGCCTGCTTCATGACACCAGGCGTGTTTGCTACCCTCATCTAGAGCCTGTTCTGTCCGCACGGCGATGTTATGCATCATCTGGACGGCGGCGATGGGATATTGTCCGACAGCTGTTTCACCAGAAAGCATTACCGCATCCGTACCATCCAAGATGGAGTTGGCAACATCGGTTGCTTCGGCGCGGGTGGGGTCAGGGGCGCTAATCATCGACTCTAGCATTTGGGTGGCTGTAATCACTGGCTTGCCAGCACGATTGCAACGGCGAATAATATCTTTTTGAATTAGGGGTACTTCGTGAATTGGTACTTCTACCCCTAAATCGCCACGGGCAATCATAATCGCGTCGGCAACCTTAAGAATGGAGTCAAAATTCTCTACTGCTTCTGCTCTTTCGATTTTGGCAATTAAGCGGATGGAAGCGCCAGCTGCTTCAATCATCCGTCGTGCGGGTTCTAAGTCTTGTGGCGATTGCACAAAGGACACCGCTACCCAATCTACACCCAACTGAATCCCAAAGCGCAGATCCAGCAAGTCTTTTTCGGTGATGGAATTAACAGGTAAAGGAGTTTGTGGTAAGTTTACTCCTTTATGTGTGGAAATTAACCCGCCAGTTTTCACTTGGGCACGAATGCGATCGGCATCACGAGCAGTAACAATCAACTTGACGCGACCATCATTAATTAAAATCGGTTCGCCTGGTCGCACCATTGCGAATAAAGTCGGCAATGGTAGGGGTAGTTCGTCGATACTGTCACCCTTTTCTTGCAAAACAAAGGTGACTTCACTACCAGCTTCCAGATTTAACCCTTCTGGTGGTAACGTTCCCAAGCGAATCTTGGGGCCACACAGGTCTTGCATAATTGCGATCGGCTTTTGCTGCTCAGTACTAATTTGCCTGAGATACTGAGCCGTTTGGGCGTGAAATTCATAGGCTCCGTGGGAAAAATTCAGCCGAGCCACATTCATCCCAGCTTCTACTAAAGCTTGCAGCTTTTCGGGTGCAGATGTAGCCGGCCCAACAGTACAAATGATTTTGGTTCGACGCATAGGGATTAGGGGTGGTTGAGGAGTAACCTGCAAATTTGGATGGTTTATACCAATTCGTAATTCGTAATTCGTAATTAAGAGACTTCGCATCCAAATTCACATGTGCTTCATATCACTGGTTTGCTAAATAAAGGTACTAAATTACGTTTTATTTTCGGAGTATTTACCATTTGACCCAGATCCCAAAAGTCAAGGGTCAAAAGTCAAAAGTTAATCACCAATGACCAATGACCAATGACTAATGACCAATCAAACCACAGCAGCTGTCGGTACGAGTTTTTCCTTCTGTGACATAGATAACATCAGGTCAATCACGCGATTCGAGTAGCCCCACTCGTTGTCATACCAGGCAATTACCTTGAAAAAGTTGGAATTCAACTCAATCCCAGCACCTGCATCGAAGATACTGGAATGGGTATCGCCTTGAAAATCTGTGGAAACTACTTCTTCATCTGTGTAACCCAGGATACCCGCTAGCGAACCTGCGGCAGCTTCCTTCATGGCAGCACAGATTTCCTTATAACTGGTGGCTTTGGCAGTTTTGAAAGTTAAATCAACTACAGAGACATCAGGAGTCGGAACTCGTAATGCCATACCAGTTAACCTACCCTTCAATTCTGGTAAAACCAGTGCTACGGCTTTAGCTGCGCCTGTGGAGGAGGGAATAATATTCTGGCTTGCACCTCGACCACCCCGCCAGTCTTTCTTGCTGGGGCCGTCTACAGTTGGCTGAGTGGCAGTCATGGCGTGGACTGTGGTCATTAACCCTTCGGTCAACCCAAAGTTGTCATTGATGACCTTAGCTATGGGAGCTAGACAGTTTGTAGTGCAGCTAGCATTGGAGACAATGATATCCTTGCTGGAGTCAAATAGGTGATGATTTACACCCATTAGTAGGGTAGGAACTTTATCTGGATCTTTGGTGGGAGCGGAAATTACCACACGCTTTGCACCTGCTTTCAGGTGGTTGGCGGCTCCTTCGTAGTCAGTGAAGAGTCCGGTGGCTTCTACGACATAATCTGCACCTAATTTTCCCCAAGGTAACTCTGCTGGATTTCTCATCGACACACAAGGAATGAAATGTCCGTCAATGAGAATGCCGTCTTCCCTGGCTTCAACCTTTTGCTTTAATTTCCCGTGGGTTGAGTCGTACTTTAATAGGTAAGCGAGGTTATCTGGTGGTACTAGGTCGTTAATTCCCACAAACTCGATGTTGGGGTTATCGATGCCAGCACGAAGCACGAGTCGCCCGATTCGGCCGAAGCCATTGATACCAACTTTCAATTTAGTCAAGATTAAACCTCCCGTTGTGGAAGTTGAACAAAAGGAGAAAGTTAAAAGTCAAAATAGATTGCCTTTTACTCTTTACTTTATGATCGTGACAGTTTCAGTCGGTTAAGGCATATTTACTTGGCATCTTTTAAGGATTGGGGGATTGGGGATTGGGGATTAAATAATTTTCTTTTGCAACCCACGATTGGTTAGGAGGTAAACAGCGAAAGTTCCTAGCCAGTGACTAGCTGCATAATGTTCAATTACAACATTTGTTAGTCCATGCTGACGATGGTGAAGGGCAGCAGAGCGAAGTGTTTCTATGCGGCGATCGCTATTTGCCAATCCAGAAATGATCCCCTCAAGCATCCAAGCACGACTGAGATTAAGACCGTAGAAGTGGGCTTGCATATAATCTTGAGGATTATCTACTCCGGCAGGTTCTAACCAATTTGCTGAATTATCAATGGGTATTTGTGGAAGAAAATCGGTGAGCCAGTCAGTGAAAGCTGTTGTTGGGAGAACTCGCCGCATCAGGTCTGCTTCAGCAAGGCCAGGAGAGAGAAAATCGTAGCCTAGCGGCTCGAATTGTAAGGAGTAGTTGCGATCGCAAAGATAGAATTGCTTTGCTTTGTTCTCCAATAACTGAGTGAAATCAATATTTTCAGTAATCCGTGCCCAATCCAGCATCAAACCAAGTGCAAAAGCTGTTTGGTTATGCATCCCTGTGCGATTTGGGAGTTTCAGTGAGTCAATCCAGCGGTGTAAGTTCCCTACAATCAACTTTTCTAGTGGTTCCAATACAACCCGCCATTCTTTCGCTTGAGCATGATTCCACTCGTGAAGTTCGGCAGCTAATTGCAGAAGCCATGCCACACCATAAGGAAATTCAAAAAAGCACAGCCGTTGAAAATGGGAAATTTCTCCTTGAATCTTCTCAGGTGTTAGGCTCTGCTCAAGTGCTTGCTTTGACGCTGCATTGAAAGAGGCTTCAGGAAAGTGACGCATGAGACGCACCAACAACCAGTGACCATGTACGGCTGAATGCCAATCTAAGCAGCCATAAAAAGCAGGAGTCAATTCACGCGGTGGTTTTATATCCTCGTCGCTATCAGCCCAATACAGACCACTATGGGGATATTCCCGCCCGATACAATCCAGCACCAATTGAGCAAATTGTGCCGCGATCGTTTCATTAATCTCCAAATTATCGGGTGGCATGGTCATTTATACCAATTCTGTATGAAGATGCACTAAACCATATTAAGGACAAGGACATTGTATCGGGATGCATTGTAAGGGGACGCATTAACAATGCATCTCAATGAAAGTTATAGATCACAAAGACGCGATAAATCTCCGTCTTTACAATCATCAGTCCTTTGTAGAGACGGCGATTTATCGCGTCTCTTGCCTTAACCAAACCGTATTGCAATGCATCCCGACGCATTCGCATTGCAAGGTATTGCAAATTTAATTCGCTAGGAATTAACCATCACTTGTACTTCAGGTTTTAACTTAGCTTCTGCTTCCAGAAATTCAGCCACTTGAGCCTCAATTTGATCCCGGACAATTTGGCGATACTCCAAGAAATGCTCAATTTGGGCACAAACAGCTAAGTAGCTACTCACCCCGCCCGGATTATGCTGATACATATTCCACAAGTTGCGCCAGAATTGCCAGCGCGTCTGACGACGTACACCCTGCCGCCAACAAATAATTAGAAACGCTCGGAGTACTTTCCAGTTCAATGGTTTCTTGGCAGCTTTGCCTTTTTTCGGGTAGGTTGCTTCGCCCAAAAGCCGGAAATGTTTATATGTACGCTCCAAAAACCGCTCTGGCTCATACAAATCACAGAACGCCTGCACATATTCACGAGCGATGTCTTCTAACGGTCGAGTTGGGACAAAATTCATCAACGTGGTTTGGTTGATATTCGCAGATTTATTGCGGAGTCGTCCTTCCTTTTCTAATCTATGCCAAAGGGCTGTATCTGGAAGCGCTTGCAACATACTAAATAAGGCCGTGGGAATTGCTGTTTGCTCGACAAACTTGACAATTCGTGCGCCGGCTCCCGCTTTCTCGCCATCAAACCCAATGATAAAGCCTGCCATGACTCGCAACCCTGAGCGGGTAATTCTATTTACCGCCTCACTGAGTGAGTCTCTGGTATTCTGGTATTTCTGAGTGAAAGTGAGACTTTCTTCATCGGGGGTTTCAATTCCCAGAAAAACGGCTCCAAAATTACACGCTACCATCAAATCCATCAGTTCTTGATCTTGGGCTAAATCAACTGAAGCTTCTGTGGCAAAGGAAAAGGGATAGTTATGTTCTACCATCCAGGGTAGAAGAGACTTCAGAAATAATTTGACATTCCGCTTATTACCGATGAAGTTGTCATCCACCATAAAAATACTGCGTCGCCAACCCAATTTGTAGAGATAATCAAGTTCTGCTAAGAGTTGCTCCGGGTTTTTGGTGCGGGGTTTGCGACCGTACAGCACAATAATGTCGCAGAATTCACACTGGAAGGGACATCCACGCGAAAATTGCACGGACATCTCCGCGTAGGCTTCAAATTCTAGCAAGTCAAAGCGAGGAGTTGGAGTATTGGTAACATCTGGTTTTTCACCGCCAGAGCGAAAAATTCCTGTGCGATCGCCCCGTGCGATCGCTTCTACAAATAAGGGTAGGGTAATTTCCCCTTCGTCCAATATCAAGTAATCTGCTCCAGCAGATGTCATTTCATCTGGTAACGCTGTCGGGAAAGGGCCACCCACAGCTACCCGTTTACCTCTTTGTTTCGCTTCTAATATCTGAGAGAGCAAATCCTCTTTTTGCACAATCATCGCCGACATAATAACCAAATCTGCCCAAGCCCATTCTGCTTCCGTACAGACGCGAACATTTCGATCTACTAACTTATACTCCCATTCTTGAGGTAATATCGCGGCTACAGTAACCAAGCCTAAAGGCGGTAGCATTGCTTTCCGGTCTAATAAAGCCAGTGTTTTTTCAAAAGACCAAAAACTTTTTGGAAAACGGGGGTATAGAAGTAAAACATTCATATTTGATGCTTATAAACCTTGATTTTAGCTGCTGGTTGAGTTCACATACAACTTAGCCACTCTGATAACACACTTAGAGAAGCCTTTGTATGTAGTAGCTGTAAACTCTACTATGACTGATTTAGACAAAGCAATATTTTTTAATACTGCTTTTAGATTAGAGAGGACTCAAAATTGCTCAAGAGTGCGAGAAGTGCGATCGCCCATGATTACATGGACAAGGAATGCGGGACGAAAGAATGTTCAACCTATTGGTTGATAGTTTCTAGATATGGTAGCGGTTGGTGAAAACCCTGAAGTGAAGCATCGACATTCCTAACGCCATAATTCCCTCTTAACACTAGGGCGTGTCTGTAAACTACAAAATCTATGGTTCTGAACTTTTGAAGATTACTTCAGGATTACGTCTTTCTTTTTCTGGAGGATGTTAATTTCTTAAAAATTCTTTACAAAATCGACTTTGCAGACAGCCAGGGGGGTAAAGAGGAGAAAAAACCCCAATTTATCGGGGGGGTTGGGGGGATCTTTGAGAGACAAACATGTTAGCCGAATCATATTGGGACGGATATAAACCAGTAGGAGTTCAATATCTGCTCTTTTTCCGGCTTGGCAAATTGGCAACTCTGAGAAAATTAATTGTGTTATGTTCAACACTATACAAGGTGTATTTGCACTTTCAAGCTATTTAGACGGGCTGCAACCCGTCTTTATTTATCCCTAGATCCTTTTAACCTATTACTCCTGAAAGGGGGTGCAGTATTGTTAAATGAAAGCTATGCTTAGTTTCAGCTTTCAGATAGCGTTCTTGCAAGGGTTGCCACTCCTGCCATGACTGGTAGCGATTTTCAGTTAACAAAGTAGCAAGGGTAGGCAGTTCAGTCTGAATTTCTGACTTGAAGACATCTGTAAGCCAATCAGTTAAGACCGCACTATCTTGCATCGTACCCAAAATTTCTTGGATACTTTTTACTTCTGTAAGATAAGCTGCATAAGACTCGCCATATAACTCAGTAAATAACTCCATCTGGTAGCGTATACGTTTAGCTTCTTTCCGCAAACTGTGAAGAATTTCACCTTCTGTTGTTAATTGTTTTTCTATCTTTTCTGGTTCCCAATTTTTATGGATTTTCACTTCTGATTCCACAAATTGAGTGCCAACTAGCCAACCCGGATGCAGTAAAAAGTTACTCACTTCTGGTAAAAGTAAATCTGGTAGTACCTGCTGAATAGTGAAAGATGCCAAAGGTTGATAATTAGGTTTCTCTAACCACTTGTCTAATGCATCTTTTAAAGACTTATAAGACTCATCTTTTAACGTTTTCTGCACACTCGATAGTACATCTTCGCGTTGTTTAGCTAAAGCTTTGAAAGCTGTTTGCAAAGATTCCTGTTCTTTGCGGGGTAAGTTTGGTTTGTAATTGTTTTCCAAACTTTCTTTGAGTACATCTAAATCTCGGAGACTACCAAGACGACGGGCTATTTTACCAATATTTTTATCGCTAATTGGTTTCGGCACATCCACCGCTACCCCAAACCGAGTTACCGCTGTGCGTAAGCGACGCATTCCCACTCGCATTTGGTGTAGCGCTTCTGGGTCTTCATCTTTCTTCACTGATTTTTCCCACTTCAAGGTTTTCTTAAAGTGTTTCTCAATCGCTTGGTAGGCGTAGTCCCCTAGAGTTTTTACTGTGGGTTGTGTGGCTAATTTCATAATTGATCTTAAATGACGATTACCTCATGAGGTTATTGCATAATAACATTAGTTAAAAATTTGCATCTGCTTTTGATATTTTTTATTCAATGAGAATTATAAAGTATGCTTATACTCTTGAAGACTTGCATCCTCTTTTAGCAACATATAATATCTATCAAAAGGATAAGAGCAGATTCTGCCTTGATATTTGATATCATTTGTAGATTTTAAATATTTTTGTTAGAGCCTTGAGTTTCCATTATAATAACATAATTAACATTTTTATAACTATTAAGATGATTTGGAATGCCAAGCTTACATTTGCTCAATCAAGTTATTTTGACTTTTGTAGATAATTTTAAAGAACATAGAGAAGACTTATCTGCTGTGCTGCTAACACACCAGAAGTATTTATGGTTGGGGTCAGATGAAACCTCAACTATTGAACGTCTTTCTTTAGTTGATACTGATAAATTTACAGGTCATCAACAATTTAGGGTAGCCGAATTTATCAATTTACCTGCGCCAGAAGACCAAGAAATTGACATAGAAGGACTTGCTTATACAGATAATTACTTATGGTTTGTTGGTTCTCATAGTTACAAACGCAAAAAAGCTAAACCTGATAAAACTGATGCACAAAACTTTAAAAGACTAGCAAAAATTGAATCAGAACCCAACCGTTACCTCTTAGGACGAATTCCTTTGATAGAAGGTAAGCTATTCTCATCTTGCCCACACCCCCAGAATCCAGATGTGCAGTTGAATGCCGCTAAACTAGAGGTGACAAATGAGGGTAATTTACTAATGACAGCTTTAGCAGATGACCCCCATTTAGGCTTGTTCCTTAAGGCAGCAATTGCGGGGAAAGATAACGGCTTTGATATTGAAGGAATAGGCATTTATCAAAACCGTATTTTTTTGGGTTTGCGTGGCCCTGTATTGCGGGGCTGGGCTGTAGTGCTGGAAATTGAGTTAGAAGATTCTAGCCCTGGAATTTTGAAACTGCGGCAAATTGGAGAAGCAAAGGAGTTATATAAAAAGCATTTTATCTGGTTGAATGGTTTGGGAATTCGGGATTTGTATGTAGATGGACAAGATTTGTTGATTTTAGCTGGGCCAACGATGGATTTAGATGGGCCCGTGCAAGTTTATCGCTGGATAAATGGCGTTAACTTGCGAGAAAATGTCTTCAGCAATCCAGATTTTGTGCAAGATATTCCTTATGGAAATCGGGAAGACCACGCTGAAGGAATGACACTGTTTCAGGATGTAAATGGCATACCTTCGCTATTAGTAGTTTATGATTCTCCAGCAAAAACTAGGTTGGTGGGTGATGCTGGTGTAATAGCAGATGTGTTTCAACTGGGATAATTTAAAGGTTAGTGGAGATTGCTTGTACAGGACAGGTGGGGATACATTGTTCGCAGACGATACAACGCGATCGCGTGAACATCAACTTGTACGTCTCTGGGTGGAGGGTGAGGGCTTCGGTAGGACAAACCCCAGTACACAAGCCACAGTGGACACACACATCCTCATCGATCGCAATTTCGCCTAAAGTATAAGAAACGTTAACATGACGCGATCGCATCCACTCGATCGCCGCATCTAATTGATCGATATCTCCCGATAGTTCCACTACTAGTTTACCAATTTGATTTGGGGCAACTTGGGCGCGAATAATATTGGCGGCGACGTTGAACTCTTTAGCCAGTACGTAAGTGACTGGCATTTGTACGGCGCGTCTCGGAAAGGTAAGCGTTACTCGTTTTTTCACAGGTTTAGCAGAGAGTTTTTTCTGTTGTAGCGTATTGAGAGTTTTATAACTCTAAAGATAATTACTCAGGTAGAGGATGCAATGGAGTGTTCTCTCCCTGCCCTTTACCTCAAGATACATAGCTTATACCATTACCATCTTTGTAATAAATAAATCAGCTGTACGTTCTTACTAGAGAAGATATTTCGTGAACGTGAAATAGTATTACACTAGAAAACTATGGTGAAAGTTTGCTTACCTTTAACCAGTTGCTTAAGCACCTTGTCTGGTTAATTGAGATGGTAGGTAGATTAATGTCGTGCTGTACTAAGAGAACCTGGAAATAAAGTATAGCGTTTCCCACTCAGATGCGGTACAACATTATATCGACAGATGTAAGGGCACGGCAGTGCCGTGCCCCTATGGGTGTACTTCTAAGCAGGCAGCTATAAAAATCTAATCAAAAATTTATCAATATTGATATTATTAATAATGAGTATAAACCCAAAATATAAACCGTTTAGAAGATGCTTTCAAATTTAGCATTAATATTAATTTATTTTGCAATTTCAGCTTATTGCTTGTTACCTGTTGCATCCATATTCGGAAAGCTTTTAACATGAAAATTTTAGTTGTAGAAGATGACGAGTTAAATGCCTATGCACTCACCGCCGTTTTGAATAACCAAAACTATGCGGTTGAAATTGCCACTGATGGTGAGGCGGCTTGGGATTTTATTCAAACTTACGATTATGATTTAATCCTCTTAGATGTAGTATTGCCCAAGCTGGACGGTATTAGTCTTTGTCGTAAAATCCGGTCTAGTGGTCTGCAAATGCCAATATTGTTATTGACAGGGCGCAATAGTAGTCATGAGAAAGCGATCGGATTAGATGCAGGCGCAGATGACTATGTAGTTAAACCCTTTGACCAAGAGGAGTTAATTGCTCGGATTAGAGCGCTGTTGCGTCGCAAAGGCGTAACCTCGCAACCTGTGCTGGAGTATGGTAAGTTGCGGCTAGACCCTAGTAGCTGTGAAGTTAATTATGCTGGCAATCTGTTACCACTTACCCCAAAAGAGTTTGCTCTATTAGAACTATTCTTGCGAAATAGTCGCCGCGTGTTTAGCTGCGACATGATTTTAGAACATCTTTGGTCTTATGAAGATACTCCACAAGAAGAAGCTGTTCGTACTCATATTAAAGGGTTACGACACAAACTTAAAGCTGTAGGAGCGCCCAGTGATTTGGTTGAAACAGTTTATGGTATCGGCTATCGTCTGAAAACGCTTGAAGAAGGGGAGCCGAGTGGCAGGGGAACAAAGGGTCAGGAGAGCAGAGGGGAATTAGCTCATGCAAAGTCCCCAGTCCCAAATCTCAAATCACAGCAGCAAGCGTTAATGGCAGTTGCGGAAATTTGGCAACGATTTCAAGGGCGAGTAGACGAGCAGGTAAGAGTGCTAGAGCAAGCGATCGCAGCTTTAAACCAAAATAGTTTAAATCCCGAATTGCGATCGCTTGCAGCCAAAGAGGCGCATACCTTGGCAGGATCTTTAGGTACTTTTGGTTTGCCTCTTGGATCAAAATTGGCACGCAATATTGAACTGCTACTGAGTTTTGATCAAACCTTGAGTAAATCTGAGATCAGCAACCTCGAAAGTTGGGTAAAGTTATTGCGTCGGGAAATTCACGGAAACGACGTAGCGGCAATATCTGCATCACCAACCCCACAGGTATTAAAAACAGTGACGCAACCGCTGCAAAATCACCCCCATGCAGAAACTAAAATATTGGTTGTGGATGATGATCCGCAAATTCAGGCATTGTTGCAAACCTTACTTAGTCCTTGGGGACTTAAAGCGATCGCTCTTGAAGATCCACTTCAGTTCTGGGGAACTTTAGAAGCAGTTGCGCCAGATATGCTGATTCTGGATGTGGAATTACCCCATACAAATGGTATAGAACTTTGCCGATTGGTACGCAACGATCCGCACTGGAGTGAGTTACCCATCTTATTCCTCACTGTGCATAGCGATGCCGAGATGGTAAATCAGGTGTTTAGCATTGGTGCTGATGACTTTGTAAGCAAGCCAATTGTGGGGCCAGAACTAGTAACCCGGATTGTTAATCGCTTAGAACGGTTAAAATTGCGGCAACGCGTGGCACAGGGGGGCAGGAGAACAAAGAGAGAAACTTCTCCCTCATCCCTTAATGACCAAGCCATCAACGAACTGGAATTGAGAGTAGCAGAGCGCACCGCCGAGTTAATTACCGTGAATCAACAGTTGCAGTCACAACTTGATGAACGTCAGCGAACACAGGAAGAATTACGCTTCTCTCAAGCCCGATTTGCCCGAATTTTAGATATTGCTGATGATGCAATTATTTCCATCAACGGGTTCCAACGCATCACCTTGTTTAATCAAGGAGCAGAGAAGATTTTTGGCTACTCTGCCCAGGAAGTGATTGGCCAAGGTCTTGATTTACTCTTACCGCAGCGCTTTTTCCAAGCGCATCGTCAACATGTGGTTGACTTTGGCCAATCTCCCAATCTTGCCCGCCGGATGGGAGAACGACGGGAAATCTATGGTCGCCGCAAGGATGGGACTGAATTTCCAGCGGAGGCTTCCATCTCTAAAATTGATATGGGCAAGGAAATATTTTATACAGTTATCTTGCGAGATGTCACAGAGCGCAAGCAAATCGAACGCATGAAAGATGAATTTGTCTCTGTTGTTAGTCATGAACTCCGCACACCTTTAACTTCAATTTACGGGTCTCTAGGAATGCTAGCCAGTGGTTTACTACCGACAGACTCAGACCAGGGAAAACGCCTGCTGCAAATTGCTACTGATAGCACCGAACGCCTAGTACGCTTAATCAACGACATTCTAGACATTGAGCGGATCGAGTCGGGTAAAGCGAAGATGGAGCCAGAAATCTGCGATATTGTTGATCTGATCACTCAAGCAGTAAATGTCATGCAGCCTCTGGCTGACAAAGCCGGAGTGACACTATCCATTTCTGCCCTATCCGGTCAAGTATTGGCAGATTGCGATCGCATTGTCCAAACCTTGACCAATCTACTGAGTAACGCCATTAAATTTTCGTCTGCTGGTTCTACGGTTTGGTTGGGGGCGCAACAACAAGGTGATGAAGTTGTGTTGACAGTCAAAGATACTGGACGCGGTATCCCAACTGACAAACTTGAGAGTATCTTTGAGCGCTTTCAACAAGTTGACTCCTCAGATTCACGCAACCATGATGGTACTGGTTTGGGTTTAGCAATTTGTAAGAGCATTATGCAACAGCACGGCGGGCGCATTTGGGCTGAAAGTGTATTGGGTGAAGGTAGCACTTTTTACGTCACTCTGCCGTTGTTTGGGACTGTCCAAAATCCTGATTTAGAAGACTCTTCCAACATTCCTGTAATTTCTAATCGTTACGAGCAAATCACAAATAGGCAACTAAGTCCAGAACCAGAATTTTTGACCAAAAGGCGTGTGACTACCGAAGAATTTGAACAACGCGTGATGGAGTTACTTCAGCGAATTACCCTGAACCAACAAAAGGATAGCAGTGATGACAACAAAGCAAATTCTAGTGGTTGATAACGAGCAGTATATTCAAGAAGTTGCCAAGATTTGCTTGGAAACAGTTGCAGGCTGGAAAGTTGAGACAGCGAGTTCTGGTAAGGAGGGCATAATAAAAGCCGAGACTTACCAACCAGATGCGATTTTACTAGATGTGATGATGCCAGAGATGGATGGTATCGCTACCTTTGAAAAGTTACAAGCCAATCCGTTAACTAAAGCAATACCGGTAATTTTGTTAACTGCCAAAATTCAAGCTTCTGATCGCCATCGCTATACCCAGATGGGAATGATCAGTGCGATCGCTAAACCATTCAATCCTCTAGAATTAGCTAATGAAGTAGCCGTAGCGTTGGGCTGGAGTCTAGAAAAGTAGAGGTTCGCATCTGTGCGCCCCTACTCTATGGTTTTCAAACCTCGTTTCCAGCCTCTGGCTGGAAATGCTGCTCAATGCGGTTCTGTAGCGAGTAAGAGAGGCGGGAGCCTCAATGAAGCGCATTCCCAGTCTGAGACTATTGGTGACAACTTAAGACTCATGTAAGCTTGTCAACAGGTGCATCAAGGGAAAAAAA
>NZ_JBIQNW010000043.1:0-55318 GCF_047228265.1 Nostoc sp. UIC 10607
TATACTATTCAAAATCGTGCAAACAATGGTAATTATTCAGTTGAGCGTTTTATATTTAATCATGTCTAGCTACTTAACTGTTCTTTGAATATTTCAGTTTGTACACCCAGGTGGGTGAGAAATAATTCAGCCACTTGGGTGAGCCAGATGTGCGAGGTTACATTTTGTAAAAAAAGAGATTCTAGTACTAGAGAACATTGATTTTACCTAACTCTAGTGAGAAAAATCCTATGAAACTTACAAAATTAGCTGCCTCTTTCCTAGCTGTTGCTTCCATTGTCCTCTCGGCCGGAATTGCTTCTGCTCAAACAGCTGGTACTAACGGTAACTACATCGGTGCTGGTGTTGCGGCTGGTGCAACCAGTGGCGGACAAGGAAACGATGAAGCACAATTTGGTGGTAATATTCAAGGACGCTACGCCGTTCCCAATGCACCTGTTTCAGTGCGGGGTTCTGTGCTGTATGGTGGTGATGCTGCCGCAATTATGCCCATAGTGACTTACGATGCGCCTATCGCCAGAAACACTAACCTTTACTTCGGTGGTGGTTATTCTTTTGTAACTGATGAAGGTCAAAAAACTCCATTGGGCAATCAGAATGCACCTGTAGTTACCCTTGGTATTGAATCAGAAGTTAGCAACAATGTCATTGCCTATGGCGATACTAAATGGGGCATTGACGCTTACAGAAATAGTGATGCTGATGCCGTCAGCTTTCAAGCCGGATTAGGCTATCGTTTCTAGTGATTCCGAGCTAGAAAACAGCTTATTCGGAAGCTAGGGCGATGATGTTAGCCAGGCGTGAGATTGATTCATTCTGTCATATCTGAGTAACCGTACTCAGATATGAACCCTTTTTCAATCATTTTTATTTATGATTTTAAGAAAAAATTATATTGGTTATTATTGATAGTTTCTCTTAAAGTGAAATGAGCAATTTCAAATACGTCTACGTATAAGATATTACTCATGAAAAATATGAATCCCATTCCAGAAATACTGGGTGAAACCACTGATGTAGAATCTTGGCTGATTCGGGCTGGGCTAAGATTTTCAGACTTAGGTAACGATGCTGCAAGTATTGCAATCCGTAAGCAATGGCGAGAGTATCAAGCCGCAGTTCAAAGATGCTGTGCAACGCTACACCAACCACCATCACGTGTTCAATTATGCGGCAACTATGCCAACCTGAGAATACCTAGTGTAGCCTGTCGAGTTGTGCCAAATCCTTAAACTAGGCAAAAGATAGAAAATCTGTAAACAACAAGTATCAATTGCGGTTAGAGAATTCAAGTGTCGATTAGGGCAACTTATAACTGTTTGACCAAAAATAATTCAGAAGTCAGGAGCCAGAATTCATACTGAATTCTGTGCGCCTGTGTGGCAAATCGAGGTTACAGAGCCAGCAGATTTACCCGTCCAGAAGAATAAATCTTAGTAACTTTATTGAAACCCTGAATTCATTCATGGGGTTATTCTAAATACTGAATTCTGACTCGTTCTCATTAATAATCCTGTTGCACGCCACCTACCACTGGCTTAACTTCAGAAAATGGATCAGTGCCGCCACCCCAGTTAAAATCACTAATTCGGACGCTGAAGCCGCCTAACTCCAGCACCGGATTGTAACGCAAGGTGATGCCATAGGTGCGACGGCTATATTCCAAAATGTAGTCAGTGCTAGTTTCTCTACCAGTATCCAAGTTAACAGAAGTTTGAAAGCCTAAGCGAAAAGGGCCATAGATTTGCTGTGATATCCCAGCGCTCAACACTTTGTTATCAACAGAGCGATCAAACAAAAAGGGTGATAATCCGTTATTTAAGCCTTGAGAATAACTAATATTAAAGGCGGTATAGTCGAAAAAAGGTCGAGAAAAATGACCAATTTGCCCTTGTAAGCCAATTGTACCAGTTAGAGTGCTTTGATTATCACCATTGGTGTAATAACTGGAAGTGCCTGTGAGGCTAGCGATCGCTTGCAAGTAAGGAACTACAGGAGTAGCCGTGTATCGTAATCCCTCACTGGCAGTGGGTGCTAATGGTTTTCCCTGCCACAGCAACAACCCTCTACTGAGGGAAGCACTGCCTTGTAAACGACCTAGTGAGATGCGATCATTTTCCCGCTGCGGTTCTAGCAAGTCTTGGCGATCGGTGTTGGCATTGATATACTGAGCGCCTGCCTGATAGGTGAGGTTGATGCCACTCTTTCCTAAAGGAATCACAGGAGAGGTAATAATACCGCCAAGACTGCTCTGGACGGTTTGAAAGCCGAGAGTACCGTTGTAGAGACGATCACGGTAGTTATATTGCAGATTCAATGTATGGGGAAGAGAAGTCCCTAATATCTGGCGCAATCCCAAATTCACCCGCAAATTTTCTTCCACCTTGTTCAAGTCCAAGCTGGTTAACTCCCCAGTCCCTTCAATTACTGCTCGTGGACTCAAAACAGAATTTATCTTCGTCTTGACAGCAAACAGTGCGCCTAAGTCACCCGTACCTCCTTGCACAGCTTTTTGTACTAGCAACTGAGGCGTGATCGTCCAGCTTGTCCGCTCTGTATCGATCACTGGAAAGCCACGCTCAATATACAAACCACCCCGATCTTCTCCGTCATAGCCGGGGGAGACTATTGCAGGTGTAACGTCCCGCTCCCGACGGTCAATAGTCCGC
Source organism: Nostoc sp. UIC 10607 (assembly GCF_047228265.1). Lineage (NCBI taxonomy): Bacteria > Bacillati > Cyanobacteriota > Cyanophyceae > Nostocales > Nostocaceae > Nostoc > Nostoc sp. UIC 10607. Next base: position 2,670 of record NZ_JBIQNW010000043.1, read on the forward strand.
TGATTCACGGGAATTGGTAAGGAGATTGTTTGATCCAATACCAAACGCTGCCCTTGTGTCCTGATGCGGTCTACCAAGGGTGTCTCTCGCGTCAGAGTTACTGTATCTGCGCGTAATTCTAGTTCTGGGGGCGAAAAAGGATCATTTGTGATGCGGACATCCCTTGCTTGCCACCCTTGTGGATAGAAGTCAATGTTTTCAGCTTCAAACCTGAGCCGATTAACTGCACCCCCTGCTTTCGGTGGTGGGATGTTGCTAGCATCTGACTGACCACCAAATGTCACATCAATTCCTCCAGGGCTGCTCACACCGGAAAGGGGCTGATTGGCTCTAATGCGATCGCTGGGCGGACGTTTTGGAACTCCACCAGCAGTTATACCCGTGGGTGAAAAAGCAAAATCTGTTTGTGCTGAGGGTACGTAAATTTCTCCTCTACCATTTTCCAGTTCCCCATTATCTTGAACAAAGTTATAGGTAAAGCGTTGTCCGCGCAGTACCTGATCGCCCCGTGTTAAAGTTACGTTGCCTTCCCCCGCAGCAATCAAGTTGTCTAAATTGACTTGCAGGCGATCGGCATCCACCACCGCCCCATCAAATCGCACAACTACATTTCCAACAGCTGTAATAATTCGCCGTTGTTCGTCATACTCTTGCCGATCTGAAGTGACTTCTACAATTCTCGGTTTGGTCGGCGGCGTGCTAGCTGGCGCTTGTGGCTGATTGGTGGTGTCTACCTCTGGTGTAGGCGTTGGTGCTTGAGTTTGTTGTTGGACTTGGGAATTGAATTCTACAGTGATGGGCGCAGATAGTTGGTTTGTCGGGTTACGAGACTTGAATTTGATAAAATTTTGTACTGATTGAGAACTCGGTGCAAGATCAGCAGCAGATACAGAGATATTGTCTCTTTCTGAAGACTGTGGTGCAGTAATATCACTTTGCTGTTTTTGCTGGGTTAACTTCTCAGTTAAAATTTCCCTCTTGGACTCGACATTGCTATTTGTGGCACTTGGGGCATTTTGAAGAGGACGCGGAGATTGAGCGACAACGGGACTAGGGGCAACTCTAAAGCTACCAGAGTCCAAAAAGGTTTGTTTTTCTTCACTACTAGAATTGGAATCTGGCGTAGACGCAAAGCAGCTTGTCGTTAGACATCGCTCACCGAGTTTTTGAGAAGATTCACGTTTTACATTTACAGAGGAAGCCTCCGCTCCAACTTTTCTTGGCAACGCAGTGGCTTCTCTTTGCGTCTCCCGTTTGCGTAACGCCGCTCTTAGGACAAGTTCCGAACGCCGAATGCCGATGCTCGAACTTGTCTTTGTGTCTTCTTTATCTTGGCGATTAGAGGTTTTAACCTCCTGCGTGGGATAACCAACGACCAGCGATCGCCCCAAAAGTGCGGCAGATCCAGAATCGCTCAGTGGGGAAGTTTTTGGTGGGAAGGTTTCTGGTGAATCAGGTACAGAGGAAGTTTCGCTAACTACCAAGTCATCCTGAGTTGAGTTGATCGAAGTTGGCAATTGCGGATCACTCTTTGCATTATCCGTAATTGCCAATTGAGCCAAAACCTTGGGCTGCTTGGATTTATCTGTCTTTTCGTTTATTCCAGTATCTACACCTGAAAGAAACCTTATATGACTAGCAGATGAGGCGGGATTTACAGGTTGTAAAGATTCGACGATAGGAGGCGGATCGGGCGGCAGAACTGGATGAAGCATATTTGAGCAAAATCGGGCTAACAAACAGCCAAATGACGAAGGGAAGGATAAACATACATTTTGCCTTCCGACTGTCGCCTTCTGCTACCTACAGCAAGCTACCTGGAGGAAGAAACTTACTAACTTTCGCTTAGTAAGTTTCTGTGGCGTTTAGTATTTTCCGCCTTCCAAAGTCGCGGATAATTTATCGCCCTTTTACTCTAAGTCCCGGCGACCGGGGTTACGAGCGGGATCGTTCGATAAAAATCCGAAGATGAAGATAGTTACGAAGAAGGCAACAACAATATAAACAGCGATTTTTAAAGTCAGCATAGAAATATCTCCAACTGGTAAGACAAAGAAAGCTTTTCTTTCACGATCTGCGATGCAGAAAAGATAGCTACTTTATATTACCCAAATCTTGCCCCTTTTTTAGAGGACTCTAGGGACTTGGGACTGGGGACTTGGAGATTAGGGACTAGCAGTGCCTACCCTACGGTTATTGAGAATGGTGCAAGATGTCAGTTGTCTGACTTTTAGATGACCCTAAGAAATAACTCAGAGGCTGGCTACTCTTGTGACGTTGACTGACGGCAAAAGTTTCTTAAAAAGGGAACATAGTTACTGTCACCTGTTCCCTATCCCCTATTTTTCGGTTTGAACTTTTACTAGGTCTTTGCCAATTCGGTTTTTGATTACTCGTGCAGGTATGCCTACAGCAACAGAAAAAGGAGGAATATCTCTATTGACAACTGCTCCCGCACCAATAACACTGCCTTTACCGATGGTAACCCCATCTAACACCGTTACTCCATGCCCTAGCCAACAGTCATCCTCAATCACAATTCCCTTGCGAGTAACACCTTGGTATTTAATCGGCTTCATCGGATCGGCAAAATTATGATTATTGGCGTATATCCCTGAGTGGGAAGCAATCAAGCAGTGTTTACCAATTTTAATGTCTCCTGGCCCCTCAATACACACGTTGGGAGCAATGAAGGTGTCTTCATCAATATGTATACAGGTATTTTCCAAAGACCCTATATCAACGTTACGCTCAATGGCGACTCTATTTCCTAGATGAATTCTATTATTTTTGTGTCCTCTAGCATCCATCCGCACACCCTTGAAAATATATACTCCACTATCTATCTCAATACAAGGAGTACCGTTAAATTCAACACCATTTTGAATAAAAACTGGGCTGCCTATTCTGGCAAAAATACTACGATATCCCAAATTACGCAACTTTGGACCGAGAATAAGTGTAGGAATATCTCCTAATACAGTAGTTACTAAAAGTTCTTGCACGCGCTGCAATTTTGAAAAATATTTCTGATTATGCATGGCTACATATCTCTTAAGTCAATTTTTGTTGGGAGTCTTGAAAGTTGTTTTCGTTGTATCCTAATCTTCTGCCAGCACCAAAAAATTTTGTATTTATTAATACGTTAAATTTATCTGGCAATATTACCGAATTTACCCATATTTATAGATGGTTTTCCAATATTTGAAAAACCATAGTCTGGCTTTGACTATGTGAGCAATTCTTGAACTTAGATGTGTATAATCACCCAATTGATATGCATAATTGCGTTAAGTCGTTAGAAGCTTTTGTACTATAGGTACGTAAAAATTCGGCTTCTTTTTAACCATAACAATTAACAAAACAATTTCAGTATATTGCAGAGTCAAACCTCAGACTATTAAATTGTCTGATGAGCAAAATTGCTGGTTTAGATAGGCTACTGTTTTGGTTTTCCGGCAAATTTGCAAAGCTTGTTACACAATTAGAGATTGAGTTGTTTACGTTGAAGCTACTTTCTTTCAGGCGGTTTTAGTCTTTTTAAACAACTCAGCTCGACAAGCTATTTTGCAACAAACAATACATTTAACTAGACTATATTCAAAGTTCAGATAAAATTTATGCCTAGCATGACAATGTAATTATTGCTGGATTTTTATGGGAATTTTTCCCAAATTAAACCCAACTAGGGTGGATTATCTCCCACATCAGCCATCACATTGAAGTTAACCATCGGTGCAAACAAGTAAGCGCTTCCCCGACTGCTATGACGGCTTTCTTGCAACGAATTTCTAGAGTATGCTGCTCCAATCATGTTGCACACAGATGATTTACGGACTAACCAATTCATATTTGTAATTACATGAATGGCTTTTAATAACAATTGTTTTTAACGATAACACATTTTATTTTTAGTGGAACAATCTTATTAAATAAGTTTATTTCCCAGTTGGTTGTTGATGAGAATAGAGGAAATCAGTTAATTTTTTTACTGGAGCGATGCCTACGGCGGGCAAAGCCTACGCTACTCTTAAATAATTTTATACATTTAGAAAAAATCCCTTAAGTAGGGAGAGCAGAGAGGGCTGTAGTTCAATCAGTTGAAAAATGCTCTAAGGGGTTAATTGGCACTTTTGTCTATATTTTTCAAGTTGTTTGTGTAAGTAATTTTATAATTAAATGTTAAACTCAGAATGATATCTACTATACTTATGACACCCTCTTTGTTAAAAAGCTAAAAATTTTCCTCTTACCTATTACTTATATCTAAAAATTTGTAAATCACCCATTCGGGTGAGCCAAGCGGGTGATGTGTGCTTGGGACTACTTGTTATAAATTTTATTGAAAGAAAGCTAAAACGCAGTTTAGTTTCCAGGAGAAGTCCCCAAAACAACATCAAATGCCCACATTGAGGTATCGGTTTTAACTCACACACTTGGTTCAAATTATGGCTTTAATTAAAGAAATTGTCCAAGAAGCTCTAACTATCGGCTATCTGAGTGTTGTAGCCGAAGATCAACTGCGATCGCAACTTCAAAGTAATTATGACTCAGAAGACCTAGATGCCTGGATCATTTTACAGCGATCTGTTGTGGCAGGTGATGTCAAACAAGAGTCGCGCCGAAAAAAAGCTTCTCTCTCTCCTAAAGCCAAGGACGCTTCATCGAGTATCAAACTTGCTTATCAAATGGCAGCGGAGATTGCCTATGCAGCAGCTGTAGCTTTGTCGATGACAAAAAATACTAAAGATCAACCTTCACTAGGCGCTTAAAATAACACCTTCGTAAGTTATTTTCCTGGTTTGGCATCAAAATTTATACCAAGTAGTTAGCATAGGCGTAGCCCGCCGCAGGCATCGCTTTTCCTAGTTAACTGCTTGGTGTTGTTTTTACACCAGCCAATTTTAGGCGATGTTTACAACAAGCTATTTGGTGTCTCATGACCTTGAGCTAACCTTGACCGAAGAATTATTATATTAAGTCTTTCTTCTCACACTGTCTCTACACTAGGACAATTTTATTAAAAAATAATTAAAGTTTTAAGTGTTCCTGTAAGCCGCTATGCAGAATTTTCACCCTCAGCCAAGGACTTAGATTGATCCCCGGAATCAATTCTAAAATAAATATAAATTATTTCTTCAAAACTAAATTTTTTTTCAGTTATATATGGCAGTAAATGATTAAATTTTAATATACCAAGTATATGGCTGAGGCTAACGCATAGAATTAGAAACACCTTGGTGTAAACTTTAGCAACGAGGTTAAAAAGAATTCTCAATGCTTAACAAAGTCATCGCTTTTTCACAAACTACTGTATAAAGAATTGGCAACATTGGTAAAGAGAGTAAACAATAACCATAGCTAAACTTGGAGTTTTGCCAACTTATGCAGCCAATTCGCACATTTAACGTATCCCCTTCACTACCGCCACGACTCGAACCACTACGGCGGCTGGCATATAACTTGCACTGGGATTGGAACGTTGACACTAAAGATTTATTCCGTCGCTTAGACTCTGACCTGTGGGAGTCTAGCCATCATAACCCGGTGTTGATGCTCGGTACTATCTCTCAATCGCGGCTTCTGGAAGTTGTCGAAGATGAAGGCTTCCTAGCGCAAATGGATCGATCTGCTCGTCAGTTAGAAGATTATTTGCAAGAGCGCACTTGGTATCAGAAACAACGGGAGCAGAAACCCAAAGAATGCTACGCCTATTTTTCGGCGGAATTTGGACTTGTAGATTGTTTGCCAGTCTATTCAGGGGGTTTGGGCGTTCTGGCGGGGGATCACCTCAAATCTGCCAGTGACTTGGGGCTACCCCTTGTGGGCGTAGGTTTACTGTATCAGCAAGGCTATTTTGCCCAGTATCTCAATGCCGATGGCTGGCAGCAAGAACGCTACCTGCTCAACGATTTCTACAATATGCCCTTGCATTTAGAGCGCAATGCCGATGGTTCAGAACTGCGGATTGCGGTAGATTATCCAGGACGCAAGGTGTATGCCAGAGTTTGGCGCGTACAGGTAGGAACGGTTCCCCTGTATTTGATGGACACTAACATTGAACCCAACAACACTTACGATCACGACATCACAGATCAGCTGTACGGTGGCGACATCGATATGCGTATCCACCAGGAAATCATGCTGGGGATCGGTGGTGTGCAAATGCTCAAAGCTTTGGGGCTGAAAGTTACCGCCTACCACATGAATGAAGGCCACGCCGCCTTCTCTGCCTTAGAACGCATCCGCTTGCTGATTCAGGAAGAAGGACTGAATTATGCCCAAGCTAAACAGGTAGTGGCTTCCAGTAACATCTTTACTACCCACACGCCAGTACCGGCAGGAATTGACTTGTTCGCTCCTGACAAAATGCTGCATTACTTGGGGTACTATGCAGAGATATTTGGGTTGCCCAAAGAGCAATTTTTAGGGCTGGGGCGCGAGAATACAGGTGATTTGTCTGGGCCTTTCAGTATGGCGGTGCTGGCGCTGAAGATGGCAACATTTTCTAATGGTGTCGCACAACTGCATGGTGTGGTATCGCGGCAAATGTTCCAGGGCTTGTGGCAGAAAGTGCCAGTAGAAGAAGTGCCGATCGCAGCAATTACCAACGGTGTCCATGCTCGGAGTTGTGTGGCTAAATCGACTCAAGAATTGTACGATCGCTACCTCGGCCCAAATTGGTCATCAGCACCACCAGATAGCCCATTGTGGGATCGGATGGACGCCATACCCGATGAAGAATTGTGGCGCAATCATGAACGCTGCCGTTTGGATATGATTTTGTATGTGCGGGAGCATTTAGTTAAGCATTTAACCGATCGCGGCGCTTCGGCTTCCGAAATTGTCCAAGCCCAAGAAGTTTTAGATCCTTACGCTTTCACCATTGGCTTTGCTCGTCGCTTTGCCACCTACAAACGCGCCACCCTCTGGATGCGTGATTTGGATCGCATTAAGCGGCTTTTACTAGCTAACAAAGACCGGAAAGTGCAATTTGTGATTGCTGGTAAGGCACATCCTAAGGATATTCCCGGTAAAGAACTGATCCGCGAGATAAATCACTTTATCCGCGAACAACATTTAGAAAAACAGGTAGTGTTTGTTCCCAATTACGACATTCACATATCCCGGTTGATGGTTGCGGGTTGCGATATCTGGTTAAATACACCGCGTCGTCCACGAGAAGCCTCTGGTACTAGTGGCATGAAAGCCGCAATGAATGGCTTGCCGAATTTAAGTGTACTAGATGGTTGGTGGGATGAAGCTGATTACGTCCGCACGGGCTGGGCAATTGGACATGGAGAGAATTACGACGATCCTAACTACCAAGATGAAGTAGAAGCAAATGCTCTTTACGAGTTGTTAGAGAAGGAAGTTGTACCGCTATTTTACGAACATCGTGATAGTGATGGCTTACCCCGTCCGTGGGTTGCCAAAATGAAGGATGCAATTCGGTTGAATTGTCCGTTCTTTAATACAGCGCGGATGGTAGGAGAATATGCACAAAGAGCTTATTTCCCGGCTAGCGATCGCTATCATACTCTGACTGTTGATAACTATGCCCCAGCAAAAGAACTAGCTGCTTGGAAAGAAAAACTAAGCGAACACTGGTTCAACATCAGAATCAAAGATGTTGATGTATCGGCAGCTTCAGACATTGAAGTTAACCAAACCGTTGCTGTCAAAGCCAAGGTTGACTTAGCAACTTTGACAAATGATGATGTGCAGGTGGAATTATATCAAGGTGCGATCGATGCCAATGGTGAGATTGTCAACGCTATACCAGTGGTGATGGATTACCAAGGCGAAGATGCACAGCAATTGAGCATTTACACGGGTAATATTACTTATACCGCTTCTGGTTTGCAAGGCTTATCGTTGCGTGTATTGCCGAAAAATCCACACCTGGCTAATCCTTATGAACCAAGGTTGATTGCTTGGGCAGAGTAAGAGTGCTGGGTAGTTATTGAATACTCAAGAAAAGGCGTTGCTGATTTAGGTTTAGCAACGCCTTTTATTTTACAAGTTTTCAGGTAGATAATTAATATCTACTAGCTGTTCTAAGGTATAAGTACAATATTGAGGCAACTTATATAGTTTGCCTTCGGTTTTCTCAATTACATATCCTAAAGCATCATCATAAATTGATACTAGTTCATTTTCTAAATATTGATATAAGTTCGTTGTCAAATTACGTTTTAATGGATTTCTAAAACTTCTAATTTCTGCTTTCCAATGTCCAGAATTATATTGAGATTTTTCTGTACAATATTGCAGCAATAAAAGATGTCTAATAATTTGTTCTAATAAACTAGCAACCTGGGCTTTGTCTCTACGACCCAAATTTTCTAGCTCCTCAATTAAATTTTCTAAATCTAATTTTTCTAAATGTTTAGCTTTCAATAGCTTGATTGTTTCCTCTAACCAGAGATGATCATCAATTTCATAAAGATCTTTTAAACTCAAGTTAGAACTAACTCCTTGCATAAAACCTCCTGGACTTAAATCTTAGGATATTACAATTTTAGGATAATATTCTCTGGGGAATGATAATGTAGCCAGTGGTGCGATCGCCTAATACTAAATTACGTTGTTCTCCCCAATACCACCAATAAGCGGCAACATAGGCGCAAATTAAGCTATCTAGTTTATCTTCAACTGCTTTGAGGGCTGCGCCTGTCGTGGGGATTTCAAGAAGAAACGAAGCGCAGAGGTGCAGAGGAGGAGAGAAGGAGGGGAGAATATCGAGAAGATAATTTTGGAGTTTGATTAGTTCTAAGCGGCGTTCACTGATGCGTCCTTTTTTGTATTTGAGGATGCGTTCTAAGTTAAATAGATTAACGATTGCTGGGTGGGGAAAAACTTCTATTTGATATCTGCTGAGTTTTTGCGGTTCAATGGTGGGTGCATGTGCAAAACCACGGGATTCTAATTCTAAACCAAAGTTGAGGGTGCGCTCTGCGAAGGGTAGGTTTTGATTAGCTGGGTAGCATCCCGCATGATATTTACCAAAGTACTTATGGCTGAGTTTGTCGGGGAGGCGACTCCCGCTAGCGTTGGGTATGAGGGTAGGTGCATCTACGGCGATGATGGCTGGTTCGTCTGGTTGTACACTTTGATCGATCCAGGTGAGAATGTCTGCAATGGCTTCTTTGCGGTCTAGATCAAGTAGTTGCAGTTGTCCGTCTATCCATTCTAAGCAGCATAGTCCACTTGGTTGAGATTTCCAGCCAAAATCAATGCCAATAAATTTCATGGTCATAACACGAATTTGCGATTATTTTCGCATTTTCGGGTAACCATTTATCTAAATTTACTTGCTAAAAATCGTGATAAATAATCTTATAATCTTAAGCAGCTTGCCTTAATTTATTTTATCTCGCAATAAATTAATCAAGATTATTCCAATGAAAATTTTATTTTTACATCCCAATTTTCCCTCGCAATTTCGCAACCTAGCGACAGTTTTAGGTAAAGATCCTAATCACAAAGTCGTCTTTGGGACAAATCGTCGTGAAGGGGAAATACCTGGCGTTTATAAAGTTATTTACACTCCTTCTCGTGAAGCTGCTCCCCAAACTCACCACTATGTTCGCAACCTGGAAAATGCTGTTCTTACCGCTCAGGCTGTCTATCGCGTAGCAGAAAAATTAAAAGCCGAAGGTTTCGTTCCAGATATAGTTTATGGCCATTCTGGTTGGGGGCCGACTTTGTTTATGAAAGATGTTTTCCCCAAAGCAGAATTATTGTGTTATTTTGAGTGGTTTTACCATGCTCACGGTTCAGATGCAGATTTTGATCCCAATGAACCACTTAATGCTGATGATGAATGCCGCATCCGCGTCAAAAATGCGCCGATTTTGACTGATTTATATAGCTGCGATCGCGGTCTTTCTCCGACGAATTGGCAGCGTCAGCAGTTTCCCAGAGAATATCATAGCAAACTCACTGTAATTCACGATGGTGTTGATACCAAATATTTTGTTCCCAAACCAGATGCAAAGTTAGTTTTACCAAGAATAAATCTTGACCTTTCCCATGTGGAAGAGTTAGTAACTTACGTGGGACGGGGAATGGAACCTTATAGAGGTTTTCCGCAGTTTATGGAAACGGTAGCGCTACTTCAGCAGCGACGACCTAAGTGTCATGTGGTAGTTGTGGGAGAAGATAGGGTTGCTTATGGTAAAAATCTCCCCGATGGTAAGACTTATAAACAATTAATGCTAGAAAAATTATCTTTGGATTTATCTAGACTGCACTTTACAGATAGGCTTCCTTATAATGAGTACCTTCAGGTTTTGCAAGCTTCTTCTGCTCATATTTATTTAACCCGTCCTTTTGTTCTATCCTGGTCAATGTTGGAAGTAATGGCAGCAGGATGTTTACTAGTCGCTTCTAAGACTCCACCAGTATTGGAAGTCGTACAGGATGGAGTGAATGGACTGCTGGTAGATTTCTTTTCTCCTCAGAATATTGCTAATAGAGTTGAAGAAGCGCTGAATCATCCTCAGGAGATGAACGCTATTCGTGCAAAGGCGCGAGAGACAATTCTGAAGCGTTATGATTTGGCGAAACTGTTACCACAGCATTTGCAATGGATGTTGGCTGGTAAAAGTTCTGACAGTTTGAAAAAGCGCCCACATCCTAAAGGATTTGGCATAAATTAGATGTCATTAGTCATTAATTATTAGTCATTAGTTACAACCAACAAAGGACAAATGACAGAGAAGTATCAAAGCGATATTTAAAATGCGAATTATTTTTACTATTGCCCATTTTTTTAAACCTAGCAGTGAGGGTCGCCATGCTTCCCAATGCAAAGACCCCCAACCACGCTTGCAGGCTTTAGCTAAAAGCCTTGTCGCTTTACACCAATTATTTGGTAAATCTCAAAGTATCATCAACATTGCTCAACGAATAGCTTTTCCTGCCAACCAACCACAGTCTCACGAACTAGATATTGTTATTTGTACAACCAAAGATAATCATCTTTTGAATCAGCTTCCTTTACCATCATCTTTATATAAGCATCATTCTACTAATGTAGAACCTCTGCTTTTGGGTTTTGAGTGTCAAGCTGTTCTGCAAAGTTGTCTCGGCCAATATGATTACTATTGCTTTTTGGAAGATGACCTAATTATCCATGATCCTTGGTTTTTTATAAAATTAAACTGGTTTACTCAACAAGCAGGTGATTTAAATTTGCTCCAGCCAAATCGTTATGAAGTCTCCCCTTACGGTTTGGTTAATAAAGCTTACATTGATGGGGATTTGGCTTTACGAGTAACGGCTCCCTTTCAAAATGTGCAGGAGCAACAGGAACTCAAAGGTACAATTATGAATGCACCAATTACCTTTTGTCGTGCCCTCAATCCTCACGCAGGCTGCTATTTTTTGAATGAAAATCAGATGACTCATTGGGCTAATCAAACTTCTTTCCTTGACCGGGATATTAGCTTTGTTGGGCCTTTAGAAAGTGCTGCAACCTTGGGAATTATGAAGACATTTCGGATTTATAAAACCTCATCAGAGCAAGCAAGTTTTTTGGAGATTCAGCACTCTGGAACAGGATTTTTGGGGCTAATTGGTGGACAGGTGGGTTTAGCAGAGAGGTAAATCGAATTTAAAAGTTTGGTTTTTGTGAATAAAATTAATGCGATCGCTATTTATAAAAACACATTAGCGATCGCTCGACAATCAACTAATACCAATTCAATTAATGGTTGCAACACGTCCTTGGGTAAAGACGCGATGAATCGCGTCTCTACAAATAGACCATTTGCCGCATTATTATTTCAAATTGGTATAATCTCAAATTGTGACTAATGGTTGTTCAACAGGGATAGGCGTGGTCAGCGGATCAAATCCTAATTGCTCAGTAATGCGCTCTCTGGCTAAAAGGCGGTATTCCCAAAAATGCTCACCAGCAGCACATAAACCCAAATACATATTCACGAATTGGGGCTTGGTACGGAGAATAGCCCAAAGCTGTTGCCAAAATTGACCCCGAATTTCCTGCCGTTGCCAGCCTTGTCGCCAGAGCAAGTGTGCAAGTAGTCGCAGTCCTTTACCAGGAGGAAAATACATTGTCTGCTGTAGTTGCGGATTAGGTGTAATCTTCAGACATTGTTCAAAACAACGTCGGAGATAGTTTTTGGGTTCGTATATTTTCCAAATTGCCTCTAAATATTCTTTAGCAACTTCAGCCATCGGCCGGGTAGGAACAAAATTCATTAAGGAATTCTGATCCCCCACCTCCAAACCTCCAAATCCTTCTAATAATCGCTCCTCTCGTTTTAGTCTTTCCCAAAGGGCAGTATTGGGAAGGGCTTGTAGTATACCGAGCATCGGTTGAGGAATGCTGGTTTCTTCAATAAAAGCTTGAATTCGCTCTCCAGCGCCAGACTTTTCGCCATCAAAACCAATGATAAATCCTGCATAGATCAACAATCCAGCTTCATTGATGGTACGACAGGCTTCTAACAGGGGATTGCGGGTATTTTGAAACTTGCGGGTGACTTGCAGGCTGTCTTGATCTGGTGTTTCAATACCCAAAAAGACTGCGTAGAAGCCAGCTTTAGCCATTAGTTCTAATAGCTCAGGATCTTCTGCTAGGTTGACGGAAGCTTCAGTCAGGAAGGTGAAGGGATAATTGCGTTCTTGCATCCAGGGGATTAATTCTTGTAAGAGGCGTTTCACATTGCGTTTATTGCCAATGAAGTTATCATCTACTACGAACAGAGATCCACGCCAGCCTAAATCATAGAGGGTTTGCAGTTCTGCTAGAGTTTGACTGGGTTCTTTGGTACGTGGTTTGCGACCGTATAGATTGATAATGTCACAGAATTCGCATTCAAAAGGACAACCGCGAGAAAACTGGATTGCCATCATTAAGTAATCATCTCGTTTGAGTAAATCAAAGCGAGGTATGGGGCTTTGGGTGACATCTGGTTTTTCAAGAGCGCGAAATGTTCCTTGTTCTTCACCTTTAGCGATCGCATCTAAAAATTGCGGAACTGTAATCTCCCCTTCATCTAAAATCAAATAGTTAGCTCCTGCTTTTTGGGCAGGTTCTGGTACTGAGGTCGGATAAGGGCCACCCACAGCAACTTTTTTTCCCAGTTGCGCTGCTTTGTGAATTTGGGCGAGAAAATCTTCTTTCTGTGCAAGCATCGCTGAAAGAATCACGATGTCGCACCATTGCCAATCAGCATCTGTTTCTTGATTAACATTGCGGTCATAAAACCGAACTTCCCAGTCTGTTGGTAGCATAGCGGCAACAGTTAGAATCCCTAACGGTGGGATAAATGCTTTAAGCCCCGCTATTTTCATGAATTCGTCGTAAGACCAAAACGTTTTAGGAAAGCGAGGGTAAAGTAAGAGTACTTTCATTGCTGTAGTCCTCTAATTAAATTTTGGTTGGAAAATTTTTACTTTTGATCAATCCGTGTTTTGGATGCTGATTGCAGAGATGATGCTACGATCCCATTACCCCTATTCTTTATCTATCTGTCTTTAGATAGACATTTGCAGATGCAAATGTAATTTTTAATTAATTAGCAGGATTACCGCCGTTGTAATAAAACGTCGAAATCATGTTTAATTGCGGCGTTTTGCGATTTAGTATTTGTATTGCCGTGTTATGTAAACGCAACCTCTTGCAATGCAATTGTATTGACTAACAATGTGATTGTATTGAATAACAATGCGATTGTATTGACTAACAATGCGATTGTATCGACCAACAATGCCATTGCATCAACTAACAATGCGATTGTATTGACTAACAATGCGATTGTATCGACCAACAATGCCATTGCATCGACCAACAATGCCATTGCATCGACTTCAACAGACTACAGTAAAGCATTGCAATGCCCCACTCAACAAGCTGTGGTTAACACACTAAGTTATCGTTTTCTTTCGTGAAGAGTTTTTATAGCAATCCGAGTTGAGTTAAAATCTCTCATCCCACAACGGCGAGTTGACCTGGAAAATGTCAAAATTAAATGAGTTTTGCGTAGGCGCAAGCGACTTGTCGCCAGACATCGCCATTTTACTAGCGCGGATTTGAGATAATTAAATTGGAATTTATGGGCAAGCAACGTGTTCTTTCTGGAGTTCAACCAACGGGCAATTACCATCTAGGTAACTACTTGGGAGCCATTCGCAACTGGGTAGAAGGTCAGAGCGAATACGAAAATTACCTTTTTGTGGCTGATTTGCACGCGATTACAGTGCCACACGACCCAACACAGTTGGCAGCTGATACCTACACTCTTGCTGCTCTCTATCTAGCCTGTGGTCTTGATTTAAATCACTCCACCATCTTTGTACAATCCCACGTTTCGGCCCACAGTGAACTCACTTGGTTGCTCAACTGCATTACACCTCTAAACTGGCTGCAAGACATGATCCAGTTCAAGGAAAAGGCTGTTAAACAAGGAGAAAATGTGAGTGCAGGTTTATTAGATTACCCTGTGCTAATGGCAGCTGATATCTTGCTTTACCAAGCGGATAAAGTGCCAGTGGGTGAAGATCAAAAGCAACACTTGGAATTGACACGAGATATTGCAGCTCGGTTAAATCACCAATTTGGTAAACCAGATCAACCAGTTCTGAAGTTACCAGACCCTTTGATTCGCAAGGAAGGGGCAAGGGTGATGAGTTTAGCGGACGGTACACGTAAAATGTCGAAGTCTGATCCTTCGGAGTTAAGCCGAATCAGTTTGCTAGATTCACCAGAACAGATTCAATACAAAATTAAGCGTTGTAAAACTGATCCGATTCGGGGGCTGACTTTCGATGATCCAGCGCGTCCAGAGTGTAATAATTTGTTAACGCTGTATACATTGCTTTCTGGGAAGAGAAAGGAAGATGTCGCAGTTGAGTGTCAGGATATGGGCTGGGGGCAATTCAAGCCATTGTTGACGGACACAATTATTGAGTCCCTGAAACCAATTCAAGAAAAATATCACTCGATAACAGAGGATAAAAGCTATTTAGAGTCTGTGTTGCGGGATGGAGGGGAAAAAGCTAGAGCGATCGCAAATCAAACTTTATCACAAGTAAAAGCTGCTTTAGGCTACTCTCTTCCTCTATAAGTTTTCCCTTTTCGGTGTGACTTGCTATACCATTTAAGAAATTGAAATTCTTAATGTTATGCATCACACCCATAGCCACACAGCCTTCCGCAGAGCTGTACAAGCAGGTGAATTTCTAGTTACTGCTGAGGTAGCACCGCCAAAAGGGGGAGATCCAGCGCACATGATTCAAATGGCGGCGACTCTTAAGGGAAGGGTTCATGCTGTCAATGTTACTGATGGTAGCCGCGCAGTATTACGGATGTCTTCGTTAATGGCATCAGTGATTTTGTTACAAAACGGTATAGAGCCGATTTGTCAAATTGCTTGCCGCGATCGCAACCGCATTGGTTTACAAGCTGACCTGATGGGCGCTCATGCTTTAGGTATCCGTAATATTTTAGCTTTGACTGGCGACCCAGTTAAAGCAGGTGATCATCCAGATGCCAAAGCAGTGTTTGACTTGGAAGCTGTGCGACTGCTGCAACTGATTCGGAAGATGAATCAAGGCGTTGATTGTAATGAAAAACCCTTGACTGATGGAGCATTAGATTTATTTGTTGGTGCAGCAGTAGATCCACAATGTAAGAGTTGGTCGGGTTTGCAAAGTCGATTTGAACGCAAAATTGAAGCTGGAGCGCAGTTTTTTCAAAGTCAGTTGATTACCGATTTTGAGCGGCTAGAAAAGTTTATGGATAACATTGCCGCTGGTTATAAAAAACCGATTTTGGCAGGAATTTTTCTGTTGAAATCGGCAAAAAATGCCCAGTTTATTAATAGATGTGTTCCGGGGGTAAATATTCCCCAACATATTATTGATAGATTGGCAAAAGCCAAAGACCCTTTTGAGGAAGGGATAAAAATTGCCGCCGAGCAAGTGCAGATAGCGCGGCAATTATGTCAAGGGGTTCACATGATGGCGGTGAAGCGTGAAGATGCGATCGCGCCAATTTTAGATTTGGCTGGGGTTGCTCCAGTTAATCAGTTAGTATCCAAGTAAAGAAGATAACGAATCTTTTATTAAAGCAGATGGTTTTCCCCATCTGCTTTTTTATACTGAAACAGACGCGTTTACACTATTTTTGATAGACTTTCAATATCCAATGTTCCTTTGACTAAATCTAGGTGCAAACTGACAAAATATTTTATAGCTTATTTCAAGCTTTTCCTAGCATATTTTTTGCCATAATTGGCGACATGACTACCAATGTCAACGCCTATGAATTTGTTTCAGTTGAGCTAAAAGAAACTGCTTTTAGGATTGATGGGGTATTCATCCCCACAAGTGAAACCACAAACCAACCACTTTACTTTGTTGAAGTTCAGTTTCAATTAGACTCAAATTTTTATAGACGCTTCTTTGCCGAAATCTTTCTTTACTTGCGTCAAAACGAATCAGTCAATTTTTGGCGTGCTGTTGTCATCTATCCGCAACGAAGTTTAGATCCGCAAGACCAACAGCCGTATCAGTTGCTGCTAAACAGTTCACAAGTGCAACGCATTTATCTAGATGAATTAGATTCAGAAGACAACTCACTTCAAGTTGCGATCGTTAAATTAATTATAGAAAGGGAAGAGACAGCCATTGACAAAGGTAGAGAATTGATTTTACAAGCAAGACAAGAACTGGCAGATGAAGCTACCACCAAGCAAATTGTAGAATTGATAGAGACTATTCTGTTGTACAAATTTACCCGGTTAAGCCGAGAGGAGTTAGCAGAAATGTTAGGTATAGACGATGAATTCAAAAAAACAAGGATGTATCAATCAATCAAGGAAGACGGCTTAGAAGAAGGTCGCCAGGAAGGTCGCCAGGAAGGTCGCCAAGAGGCTAAGTTAGAAGCTATTCCCCGGTTGTTAGCATTAGGATTGAGTGTAGAACAATTGGCGGTGGCTCTCGATTTAACGGTGGCGCAAGTACAGCAAGCAGCCCAGAATCAGCCTAGCTCATAGTGGGCACTGCTTGCGTCTAATGTCATCAGCAAGTGCGATTGCTTCTGGTTTAGTGAAACTAAACATAAAAGAAGCGATGTCTACGACGGGCTAGGCCTACGCACTTAAATTAAAACCTGGGTTACATCTTACCGTGTTGCATCACTTCTTGTAGATGCCGACGAACCTCTTGTGCTTGCTCAAGATCAGATTGGCGCAATTTTTGGAATAACTCTACACAAGGCTGGGAACCTACTTGCTCTGCATCTTTGATGTAAATATCGTAAGCTTTAACGGCTTCAGCCTTGTTGTGCAAAACGGTGACGAAATCATACTCCAAATTGCTAATTACTTCTTGAGACTGTCCATTACCTGTATTTGTAGTCATGGCTTGACCCTCTTTTAGAATTTCTAATTAACTTTATACTCACCCTTAAAGAGGGATTCATCTTCCAAAAAGAGTATATTTCAATACGTCGGAAGTACCTTGCAAGGTTAGACTATACCATTTTAGATTTTAGATGCGTCAAACTACTTGAGGCATAGTCAGCAAAGGAGCATAGAGTAAGAAAATACTTTTTCCCCACTCCCTACTCCCGACTCCCCACTGCCTATTTTCATAAGAATTTATCCAAGAGGTTGATTTTCATCACATTGACGTGAATACTGTAATTCCAAATCATTTTGCCGTTCCCTACCTCCTCTATACACAACCGGACAAAACTTAGTGTTAGCGCTCATACAATCCATGTGTGGTGTCTTAGCACAGACCACGAGTAGTCCACCCAGAACAAACAACAAACCACAAATTGCAAGCGTATTAACCCAAGAAATTTCCAGCGCTCCGTGAACTACTACCTCTCGCAGTAGAGATACAATTGTTACCTCAACTGCCACTCCTACAGAGATACTATGTTCTTGCAAATAGACCATTAATAGTCGAAATAACTCGACTAAAATCAACACAAATAGTATTTTTGCAGTCACATGTTTATAGTCTAGTGGCTGCGTGAGGGCGATAGCTATCCCCCACAATTGGATTAGCATGACGGCGAACAAACCCAAACACAAAACAATCACAATTAAGTCTTGAAAGGCTTCCATGTTGCGAACAATTGATTGCCGATCAAGCCAGCGATCGCTAAATAAAAATCGACTCTTCGGGCGCTTTTGCATGTACGTTTTTTCCAATCGGGACAAGTTCAGACAACACCAGCGAGTCAACCCAATAGTTTTATGTTATGCAATATTAAGTTTTTGCGCATCAGCGAGGTTGGTAATTTAAATTTTGTGCTTGTTGCAACAATTGTTCGGCATTTTTCGCCCACTGAGGATTACCCTGAGCATTATATAAATCTCTAGCAAATTGCAATACTTGTACTGCATCTCCATATTGCTGTAACTGCATAAAAACTAACCCTGCACCATAATAAGCATTAGGATAGTTAGAGTTAGCTTCGGCTGATTTTCTAAAAGCCTCTAATGCTTCTTGTGATTTGCGTTGCTGAAACCAAATTGAACCGAGATTGTAGTAAGCTTCGGGGTACTTCGGATTAATTTTTATTGCCTGATTAAAAGCATCTTTGGCTTGATCGAGTTTGCCTTGTTGGAGATAACACATCCCCATATGATAAGGAGGCTCTGGTGCATTTTTGCTATATTCTATGGCTTTTTTAAAAGATGCGATCGCTCGCTCACAATCTCGTTGCTGTTCTTGTACTAATCCCAAGTTATAGTGGGCAAATCCGAGTTTGGGATCAAGTTCTAACGAGCGTTGCAAATAATCGTTAGCTAACTGTAAATTATTGCCTTCTAACAACGCACCACCTAAATTCGCAAAAGCTGGAGCAAATTTGGGATCGGCTTGCGTCGCTCGATAAAATGCATCCGCAGAGGGTTGCAATTGTCCTGTTTGTCGGAATGCTAGCCCTAAATTATAGTGCGCTGGTGCTAATGCTGGATCTAATTGGGTTGCTTGTTTAAAGGCTGCGATCGCATCTTGTACCCTTCCCGCTTGAATTGCCTGTAAGCCTTGGTTTAACCAGTCTATGGCAGTTTTAGGATTAGATTGTGCCAGCTTTAAGGCAACAGGAGGAGCTAGAGAAAGAGAGGGAAAGGAAATACTAACAACGAGCAGAGTCAAACTTGCTAACCCGGCTATGCGATATTTAAAGAATGATAATGCCATTGATTTTCTGACTCGCAACACTTTCAGTTAAATTTACTTCATCAAAACTTTTTTACAAATATTTTTAATTTGCCATAAAAATTTGTATTTATTAACTTTTCTTAAGCTATATCTTACGACAGGCTACAATTTTTTTAACTTTCGATTAAAGGGAGGATAATAGCAAATTAAAGAAGGGGTAATTTTGACTCCAGAGAACCATTTTTTATCCCTGATATATACAGAATCGTGCGGTTAGGAAAAACTTACCGCAAGGGAGGTTTTATGAACGAAAAAGTAAAATCGGGTTCGCGGAATGTTGCAATTGTCGGGCCTTATTTAAGTGGAAAAACCACTTTACTAGAAAGCTTGTTATTTGTCACAGGGGCAATCTCTCGCAAAGGGAGTGTTAAGGACAGCAATACAGTAGGAGATAGTTCTGCCGAGTCGCGCGATCGCCACATGAGTGTAGAAGTCAGCGCCGCTAGCACTGAGTATAACGACATACGCTTTACCTTTATTGACTGTCCGGGAAGTGTAGAATTTGCCCAAGAAACGTACAATGCCTTAATAGGAGTGGATGCGGCAATTGTAGTTTGCGAACCCATCCGCGATCGCGTCCTCACCCTCGCCCCTCTATTTAAATTCCTTGACGATTGGGAAATTCCCCACCTCATCTTCGTCAACAAAATGGATCGGGCAAATATTCACGTTTTGGAAACTTTGCACGCTCTGAAAGCAGTATCTAGCCGTCCCCTGGTAGCGCATCAATATCCCATCATGAACGGGGAACAACTCACCGGCTTTATCGATATGGTGAGTGAACAGGCATATCAATATCATCCAGGCGCACCTGCTGACCCCATCCCCTTTCCCGAAAGTTTAAAAGAAGAAGAACATATAGCACGGGCAGAAATGCTCGAAGCCTTAGCAAATTTTGACGATCATTTACTTGAAGAACTTTTAGAAGACATCGAACCACCCCAAGAGGAAATCCTCAAAGATTTAAAAATGGAATTAGGGGCAGATTTGGTAGTGCCCGTTTTCTTTGGTGTAGCAGAACAAGATTATGGTGTTAGACCTCTATTAGAAGCTTTGTTACGGGAAGCCCCCGAACCAGAAACCACAGCAGAACGTCGTTTAAAAAACATAAAAGGTGATACACCTCTAGCGCAGGTATTAAAAACTTACTACACTCCCCAAGGTGGCAAACTCTCTCTCGTGCGTGTTTGGCGGGGCAAATTAACTGATGGCATTGTCCTCAATGGCATTCGCACTGGTGGAATTTACCGCCTCATGGGTCAACAACAGCAGTCAGTTAACCAAGTTAGTGCTGGTGAAATTGTCGCATTGAGCCGTTTAGAAGGAATCAAGACAGGCGATACAATCTCTATAGAACAGCAGTCGGCAATAAAATTACCCAAAGCTGTAGAGTTGGAACCAGTGTATGCTCTCGCCATTACACCAGAAAAGCGCAACGATGAAGTTAAACTCAGCGGTGCCATCACCAAGTTATTAGAAGAAGACTGTTCACTTACTTGGGAACAACATGGCGATACCCACGAAGTTATCTTGTGGGGTCAAGGCGAGATTCATTTACAAGTTGCCCTAGACAGACTGCGCCGCAAGTATAACTTGCCAATGACAACCCACTTGCCGCAAGTGCCTTATAAAGAAACCATCCGCAAAACAGTAGCTTCAGTTCATGGACGCTATAAGCACCAAAGTGGTGGTCACGGACAGTTTGGTGATGTTTTTCTCGACATCAAACCCCTACCACGTGGTACAGGTTTTAACTTTAATGAAACCATTGTCGGCGGCGTGGTTCCCAAACAGTACATTCCTGGAGTGGAAATGGGCGTGCGGGAATTTCTGACACATGGGCCTTTAGGCTTCCCAATAGTTGATGTAGCGGTAACTCTGACTAATGGTTCATACCACAACGTTGATAGTTCCGAACAAGCCTTTAAGCAAGCCGCCCGATTGGCAATGCAAACGGGGATACCCCAAGCGGAACCTACCCTATTAGAACCGATTTTGCGGGTGGAAGTGACCACACCTAGCGAATTTACCTCCAAAGTGCTGCAACTTTTGAGTGGTAGGCGGGGGCAAATTTTAGGCTATGAGGGCAGAAATGATTGGCAAGGCTGGGATAATGTAGCTGCATTCTTGCCACAAGCAGAGATGCAGAATTTTATTGTAGAGCTGCGATCGCTCACCTTGGGCGTTGGTTCCTTCCACTGGGAATACGACCATCTCCAGGAAGTGCCGGAAAAGCTTGCCGAACGTGTCATTCACAGCAATGGTAATGGTGGTAACGGCAACGGTAAGTAATTTTGGATTTGGAATTAATCTAAAGTAGCGTAGGCTTTGCCCACCGTAGGCATCGCTCCAAGGCTGAGATTCCTGACTTCTGAGAGAAATCGGGAATCTTTTTTACATCTGTAAAAGGATTCGTAAACCTCTAACTTGTCTGAAATGATATGAGTTTCATAAAAGCGTTTGGGAATTATGTGATTAAGTATATTCGTCTTAACTACACAGAAAAAACTCATGGGCTTTATAGTCTCTCTTGTCACTAGCCTAATTGCAATTCTCGTCTATCTCAATACACATAGCATCTCTGGTGAAAGGTCACGTTTAGCTATACGCACAATTATGATGTTGATTGGCAGTATTGCAGTACTGAATTCTTTTTCTAGACTTTTGGTGATTGTCCCACCTGGTAATGTCGGTGTCGTCAATTTATTTGGTGAGGTTCCCGAAACTACTCTTAATCCTGGTGTCCACTTGCTTAACCCCTTTAGCAAGGTGCTGAATTTTTCTACTCGTCTTAAAGATATAAAGGAAAATGTAGATGCAACATCTCAAGAAGGTTTGAGCCTAAATCTTGATGTCAGTCTTCAATACAAGCTCGATCCGCAAAAGGCAGCTACAGTCTATAAAACAATTGGAACTGATGAAACACAACTGGTAATTTCCAGATTCCGCTCTACTGTCCGCGCCATCACGGCAAACTACCCAGCCAATGCTATTTACTCTACCAAACGCCAAGAAATCGCCCAAAAAATTGACCAACAACTTACCCAAGAGATACCGGCTTTGGGTTTCATCGTTGAGGAAGCTCTTTTACGAAACATAAAAATGCCTGATACTCTACAAGCTGCAATTCAAAACAAACTCAAAACAGAGCAAGAAAATCAGCAGATGAAATTTGTTTTAGAGAAGGAGCGTCAAGAGGCAGAACGAAAGCTTATTGAAGCGCGAGGTATAGCTGATTCCCAAAAAATTCTCTCTGGTGGACTTAACAACCAAGTGCTACAATTACGAGCGATTGAAGCCACAGAAAAGCTAGCTCAATCTAATAATTCTAAGCTTGTAATTATTGGTTCTGAAAAAAGTGCAGTGCCTATTATGATCCAGCCATAAACAGGAACCTCAAAGCCTTAAAATTTTCTGATCGGTTCAATGACTTGACAAATAATCTTTGCTTGAGTTTATGAGGAAAAATCACAACTTTATCAACGTTTTGGTGAAGGCAAAGCCCCTCTGAAATCTCCACCTTCCCACAAAAAACCATCAATCCAGCTATCATCTTCAGCATCCCACAGTAAATAATAGGCAAGCAATAGAGTATTTATAAATTTCTCCAGTGGTATCATCCAATGTTATGCCATCATATTTAATATCTCTATTGTTGTCGAGCTTGATGATGCAAAATGTTGCTGTATATCATCGTGGCTACAATAATATCCGGCAATGAATTTATCGAAGTATAGTTTATACTTTTCTACCGGATAGGGCTTTTTAAAGTTAGTGAAACAGACTTTATCTGCAAAAAAAATCCAATTTTAGACCAGCATCAAATCCTTGAGAGTCTTCACCATAAATATAGTAATAAAGGGAAGTACCTGGATTATTAAAACTATGTTTAGCATAAATAGCTCTGGGAAGGATAACTTCATTACTCTAAAACTCTGCGAGAACATCCGGTATCGACATAAAAATTATGTATAATTGCCCTGCGGTTTGACTATAGAATTCGGCTTCCCTGCTAGTTAAATGATACAGTATGAGCGTTGCTAGAAACTGATGACTATGAGCGGTGAAATTGTCGAAAAACTGAAGGAAGCTAGTACTGGCTTGTTAATGATGAGCGAGTCGGATTACCCTTTTGAGGTTGTTCAGTGGAAAGGTGCTGCACCTGCAACCCAGGAGAAAATTTTACAGCTAACAGGTTCTCAAGACCTGCCAGTAGAAGTAGTAGACTTGGACTACCTTTTTCGTAATTGTGGATTTGAGCAAGAGTGGCACAATGAATTACAGAAAAAAGATGTTAAAAAATTTCAAACACTTATCCAAACACTTAAAGATAATCTTAGTGACATCAGCGTTTATCGTGTTGGACAAATAAATATTGACGCTTATATCATAGGACAAACTAAAGACGGTGACTTAGCTGGAGTAGTAACAAAATTGGTTGAAACCTAGTAAGCAGTTGGGAAATTTATTTAAATAAAAGCCTAGCTATCTGTGCAGCTAGGCTTTCTCGTTTTTAAAATTATCCCAACTTATAAATTATCTACTTGCGCTTCTATGACAGACTGAATAGATGTTGAAACTTGCGAGAGAAAATTGTATCCAGTTAGGGATTCTAATGAGTCAACGCTAACCCGATAGTTTCTCCAATTCGCTGTTCGCACCCCTTGAGCGTTGGGAATATTGACAGCAATAACTCTCGTACTGGTTGTCACGCCACCAAGACCTGAACCGGGAGTATTTAATACAACAATAATTTTCCAGGTTCTGTTAGGGACTTGAACCCGTCCATTGGACTTGAACCCGTCCATTAGCTATTGTATAGAACGTTCCGTTAGAACCAGTACCGCCCATCCCATATCCACCAGATATGATGTAGAGTTCTTTACCCTGTCCTACTAGAGTTCTGGCATAATCCTCTAGGTTTGCCCAAATTCCCTGATTGTTATCTGGCGCTTGAGCAATCATATTGCTCATCAAAAAAGTGGCAGAATTATTAGTAACATTACTAGTCCTGTCAGCACTAGGTGTCATGTGACCACGATCAAACCCACTTCCACTAAAATCGGTAGATTGAACTTGATAACACCCAGAAGGAAGTGTTGTATCAGCCCGAAAAGTATCTTGCCTCGGTGTGCTACCTAACCAACTACTATTCAACTGCCAAGACACCCAATTTGGTCTACCTGTTCCGCAGTTGTAGCCAATTACATACTGTGGTTTTACCAACAAGTAGTTATTTTGGCTAGAAGTTCCAGCGTTGCTGGGGTTGCCAAGGGTTAGGTGAACACTTACTGATGACTGGGCTGGTACAATCTGTGCCAACCCAACTATGAATAAAAATACCGTCACAAATGGCAGTAGAAATTTGAAAATCTTGATTTTTTTCACGTTTTTGTACTCTTGATGACAAAAACAGTGTCCAAGTTCTTCGCTTCAATATCAAGCATTCAGTGATACAAAAATAAAGATTTTTCTAATGATAAATATGTAGTGACACAATAGCCGGAAATCTCGATTCGGCAAGAGTTAACAATCAAAAAACTTACTTTCTTGATGAGCGATAGCTTAAAATTAGGACTTACGCATAGGTCACGGAGGAATGAGAGTTTGAGAGGATTTTTGCATAAGTCCTGAAAATTTTGCATCTCTATACTAAGATTCATGCATCTAATCAGCAACGCCAATATTTTCTCTGAGAGGAAATTTAATTGATGGGATAAATGAGGGCGATCTAGTGCGATCGCCTTTTCCTCTGAAATATTCACACACCAGCATATAGAAACTTGAACGCCAGCAGTTAATGATGAAGGTTATCGGTATCTATTGCCTTAATATCTAATTTTCTGGTTGCGGTGGCTATTTAATTTCCTCAAAATTCTCAATTGTGAGATATATTTCTTCATCAGCTATCTGGCTGTTGTAATCGATCTCAATTTGGGTTGGATAGCCAAGTCCAGGGCTGTAACTCACATTCAGGCTGAAGGCTTGACGGTTGATAGCATCTTGAATCACATTAAACAGCTTAGGAATTGTTTTGTAGTTTTGAAAGAATTCTGGATTAACTACTTGACCTGTAGCTACAGAAGTGATGGAAGTTGTTTGACCATTACGGACTTCAATGACTACTGGCCCCCTAGCGTCGGGTATACAAAAGCATCCATTACTAAATGTATAGCGATAGTTGGAAATATTTTGCTGATTCCACAAATGGCGATTAAATTGTAATCGCCTTAAATCCAAGTTATTATTTTTTGTTGGCGATTGTGCTATCTCTATGGGAGATTTGGACATTACTGGTAGGTTAAGACCGAAAGATAGCAATAATCCGGCACTGATAATGATAGGTAAACGCATATCAATTCACTTAATTTTAAAAGTGTTATATACATTAATTCATCTACTTGTTTAAATACACTTTATCTTTTGATTAAAATTCATTAGTAGTTAGCCAAGGACAAATAACAAATTTATGACTGTAGTTATTTTTCCACTGTGGTAAACTACCCAATGCACCAAAACAAAATCAAAAATTCTGTAGAAAAGCGAAACCTTGCGTTTCCATATAATCAATCATCCTGGAGAATTAATTGGTCTACAGGATGATGATATGCTGCTTGGCGTGAAACGAATTTGCACCAGCCAAAAAGCTCTAGTAACGATATTCTGTCAGTAGAGAAAATTCTACGCCGTTACAAGAGCTATGTCTAAATCATATCCAAATGACTTTGGCAATTAACTTCGGTGCGATCGCATCTGTGCGAAAATCTTCTATCTATGCCGTAAAATTTTTACAGTAAAAAAATTTTTTATTTCAAGCATGAATGAACCACAAACTTGGTATATTGTCAAATATTCTGCTGGTAACTGCGAAATCTTCCCCAGCGACAAAGTTGCAGACGATGATCTAGAAACTATAGAACAGTGGGGGCCTTTTAGTTCGCAAGGAGAAGCGATCGCTCGGCGTGTCGGACTTATTAGGTCTGGAAAGTGCCAACCAGTATAAGTTAGGAGTTAGCAATAAAATGCATCATTGCTAACTCCTAACTATTCACTCCTAACTTTATTCCTAACTTTTCATTTTTCTGCTGTGGCTGTGCCTTTAACAGCAATTTTTTTACCTATCACTTCCACTGCTTTAGCGAATTGGGGGTCTGCGAGGGTAGCGAGTTTATCACGTTCGTTGAGCCACAAATCTTGTCGCTGGGCATCTGTCAAATCTACCTTTATATCTGGATCAATACCGTGCTTATTAATATCTCTATCATTGGGCGTATGGTATTTAGCAATTGTCACTGCTAATCCTGAACCATCTTCTAGGGGACGCACCGATTGCACTAATCCCTTACCAAAGGTTTGAGTTCCTACCAAAGTTGCACGTTTGTTGTCCTGCAACGCTCCGGAAAGGATTTCGCTGGCACTGGCTGAACCTTTATCCACTAATATTACCAACGGTTTATTTGTTAGAGCACGTCCGTTTGCCACTTCTCGCTCTCGCTCACCTTGGCGGTCAATGGTGGAAACAATTGTGCCTTTATTCAGCCACATCCGGGCAATATCTATACTAGAGAAAAGTAAGCCGCCTGGATTTCCACGTAGATCAAGGATATATCCAGCTACCCGTTTGCTTTCTAAATCTTTGATGGCGCTTTGCATTTCTTTACTAGCATTGGCGCTGAACTGGTTCAGGCGAATGTAGCCAAGGTTACCTGCTGGAGTTTTCTTTTGGGAATATTTAACTGGATGGATTTCAATCCGCGCCCGTTTGATGTCAAATTGTTTTGTCTGACCATTGCGCTGAATCGTTAAGCTGACTTGCGATCCTGCTTCACCTCGAATCAGGGATACTGCCTGATTGGTATCCATCCCCTTGGTGCTTTTGTTGTCGATTTTAAGGATGACATCTTTTGCCAATACACCAGCTTTAAATGCTGGTGTATCTTCGATTGGCGCAATTACAACCAATTGCTTGGTTTTTTCATCCTGACTGATCGTAATCCCAATCCCTGTGAGTTCTCCAGAGGTATCCACTTGCATATTTTTGAATTCCGCTGGGTCCATAAACCGGGTGTATGGGTCTTCTAGCTTTTTGAGCATTTCCCGAATGGACTTATACGCTTCCTGCGGATTACTGTAGGACTTGCTTAAGTACTCCTTACGAACAGCCTGCCAATCTACCTGATTAAAAGTACCGTCTACATATTGGCGTTGAACAATTTGCCAAACTTCATCTACCAATTCTTTGGGACTTGCTTTAAATAAAGCCTGACCTCGCGAATGAATGCCAAGGCTAGTAACAGCGATCGTGGAGAGTGTCACTGCCGTAGCACCCAAAACAAGCCTACTTTTTGTAATCACCATAATGACAGCTGCGTCAGAGGGAAAATATATAGTCAGTATGCTCAATCTAACACAGGCTACCACTGTACAGGCCGAGCATGTATTCCTAATTTAAACAAAATACTTGACAATCCGGCGACCTTAGTGATTTAAAGATACAAAATTTTTGAGCATGGGGCATTGGTTATTCTGCTTGTTTTCCCCTGCCCCCACTCCCTTTAAGGTTCTACCCAGCGTTCATCAGCTTTAATGAGGTTAATTAATTCC
The DNA here is from genome assembly GCF_047228265.1 of Nostoc sp. UIC 10607. Classification (NCBI taxonomy): domain Bacteria; kingdom Bacillati; phylum Cyanobacteriota; class Cyanophyceae; order Nostocales; family Nostocaceae; genus Nostoc; species Nostoc sp. UIC 10607. The sequence continues at coordinate 30,498 of NZ_JBIQNW010000043.1, forward strand.
TCTACACCTTTATCTTCTGGGACTTTTTTTATTTCTTCTCGACCACGATACAAAGAAATGTAACCAGGTGTTTTGCCAACATAACCATAGTCAGCATCCGCCATTTCTCCAGGACCATTGACAATGCAACCCATAACCGCTATATCAAGACCAGTTAAGTGTTTAGTGGCCTCCCGGACTTTGTGCAGCACTTCCTCTAGGTTAAACAAAGTGCGTCCACAGGAAGGACAAGCGACGTATTCCACCATCGTTTTTCGCAATCCCAAAGCTTGGAGAATGCTATAACAAACGGGAATTTCTTTTTCTGGTGCTTCTGTAAGTGAGACGCGAATTGTATCGCCAATGCCATCAGCAAGTAAGGTAGCAATACCAGCCGTGGATTTAATTCGCCCGTATTCGCCATCACCGGCTTCCGTAACGCCTAAATGTAGCGGATAATCCATACCCAGTTCATCCATGCGTTTGGCTATCAGGCGATAGGCGGCTAGCATCACCGGTACTCGTGAGGCTTTCATGGAAATTACCAAGTTGCGGAAATCCAAAGATTCACAAATACGAATGAATTCTATGGCAGATTCCACCATGCCTTCTGGGGTGTCACCGTAGGTAAATAGCATCCTTTCAGCAAGGGAACCGTGATTTACCCCAATTCGCATCGATTTACCTTGGTCGCGCAAAGAAACTACCAGAGGTTCTAAGGTTTCACGGATTTTTTCGCCAATTTCTTCAAATTCTGATTGAGTATACTCGGTTCGATTGACGTTGGGTTTTTCAAAAACATACAACCCCGGATTAATCCGCACTTTTTCTATGTGCTTGGAGACTTCCAGAGCGATTTTTAGCCCATTGTGATGGACATCAGCCACAATGGGCACGTCTTGGTAAGTTTTTATTAATTTTTGTTTAATTTCTGCTAAAGCTTTGGCATGAGCCATACTCGGCACTGTGACGCGGACAATTTCGCAGCCAATTTCGTGCAGACGACGAATACCAGCCACGGAACCATCAATATCAAGAGTGTCTTCGTTAATCATCGACTGCACTACAACGGGGTAGCCACCGCCAATGGTGACATTTCCCACCTTAACGGGACGGGTTTTACGCCGCTTGATAGTTGTATCAAAGCTAGGTTGACTGGATGTAGTATTTGAAGTATCTACTATGGGCAGAGTTTGCATAACCTGATTAGGTAAATTTGCTGTCACTAAAATATTAGATTTGATAAATCTCTGTTTCCCAGATTGCCACAGCTACGACTTTTTTGGACAATTTAGGTAGAAAAAAAATGGAGAATGAGACAGGCAAAGAAATAAAGAGCAATTTAAAGATATGCTGCTTAAAAGCTCTTCTAAGTGAGTAGTGTTAGCGATCGCGGAGCGTCTCATAGAGAAGCTGAACGTTCGTGCAGCGTCTCGTAGAGAAGTTATCGCTCTTTTGCTGAGTTATAAATACTATCAGCAACACGACAATTGTATGGAGCAATCTTTTATACCTGTAATTCGCTCAATTCTTACTGGTGCAGCTTGAATTACCACTGTACTCCGTGACTATCCGATTCTTCCGGCTCATCGCTGTAAGTTATACAAGCGAGGGCTAAACGATACTTATCTAGTCGAAGCTGAGAGAAAAAAGTATATTTTGCGGGTTTATCGGCGTGGCTGGAGAAATAAAGAAGAGAAAACCTCTTCACATATTCGGACACCCTGGCATGTTATCTCCAAGCAGCAACCGTGCCAGACTGGGTAAAGCTTCACCATAGGTGGGATGGATGTGAACTGATCGCTCTAATAAATGCCAAGTTGCTCCTGCTTCCATCAGGGATAAAAATACATGCACCAGTTCAGCAGTTTCGTACCCCACCAGGGTTGCTCCCAGGATTTTGTCTGTATCGCTGTCAATCACCATACGATAAAATCCAAGGTCATGCCCCCACTCGATCGCACGGGCAATTTGGCTCATGGGTAAGGTGACAGCACACGCATTGATGCCTTGTTTCTGAGCCTGTTCTAACGTCATACCCACTCGTCCAACCTGGGGTTCTGTATAGATCGCATAGCCAAGGACGCGATCGCTCCGTGTCCGGTTTTCTCCACACAAAATTGCTTTTAAGCGGCGATAGTCCTCCCACGACACATGCGTAAAGGCAGGCTGTTTGGCAGCATCCCCGATCGCATAGACTCCAGAACAGGTGGTATGGAACTGGTCGTCAATTTTAATAAACCCTCGATCGTCTAGCTCAATTCCGCTGGTGGCTGTATTTAATGCACTTGTATTGGGTTTCCGTCCAATCGCAACCAGCAACGCTTCTCCTTGAAGTTGTTCGCCACTGCTCAGGGTCAGCCTAAACACATTATTCTCATGGGCAACGTGATTTACATTAACTCCAAAATGGAGCTTAATCCCATCCAGCTTTAATGCTTCTGCTAAGACCTCACTGACATCAGACTCTTCCTGCCCAAGGACGCGATCGCCACGGACAATTAAGTGGGTCTGACTGCCCAAACGCGCGAGTCCTTGTCCCAATTCCAAGCCAATATAGCCGGCTCCAATTACCAATAAACGGTCTGGCAAGGTGTTCAAGTCAAAGAAGTTGCGGTTGGTCAGGTAGGGAGTTCCTACAAGTCCGGGAATGTCAGGAATCAGTGATGACGTACCCGTGTTAATGATTACCAGAGGAGCTTGAATGGTGACATCCCCACCTTTAACCGTCCGTTCTCCCACAAAAGAAGCTTCGGCACAAATGACTTTGACACCCGCAGTCTCCAATCGCTTGCGAATCCCTTGATTAAAGCTGCTGCGGATTCCCCGAACTCGCTCCATGACAGCGGGAAAATCCACTTCAATCTCCGTGTGGATGCCTAACTTCTTGCCCTGGCGCGATCGCCCTGCTGTATGAGCCGCTGCTAAGAACGCTTTAGACGGAGTGCAGCCATAGTTGATGCAACTGCCGCCTAAAGCATCCCGCTCAAACAAGACAACCTTACGTCCCTCATTGGCAAAATCAGCCGCCAGTGGAATGCCTCCTTGACCACTGCCGATCACAATGACATCTGCTGTTTCCATCAGCGCTAAACTCCTTGGAGATAGTTTGCTTTCATAACACTCTCACACTCAAAGTTAACGCTGTTTTATGACTCTCACGAGATAAAAATCAGAAACCAATGTTTCTGATTTGTTTTTATAAATCTAGGCGTAGTAGCGCGGCAAGCTTAAAATATTTTATTTTTTCAGGGTAATAAAAGAGCGCTAATATCAATTCTTATGTTTGTGAAAGCTGCTCATATTTGGTTTATGGGAATTAACACAAATGCGGTTGGCGATGTTTTGCCTTATGGTTGGTTTACAGATGAGTGGTTAGATGAACGATTGGTGATGTTGCGGAGTTTAGATGAGAGCGCTAGCTAAATTTATATTTTAGCAATATTGATTATCGTAATCTAATTTTATTTAAATTTGTTACAAATTATGAATCAGGAGAGGAAGAAATTTTGTTGCTCACTTTAGGTTCCCATAATGAGGTTTTCTAAGTAAAGCATTATATTATATTTAACTAAGGGCAAGCTTAATAATTACAACATAAATACAGAATTATATGAATACCCAAACAACAACCCAACTACCAATTCCCCCACATTTTAACTCCAATAAGGTAGGAGAAGTATGGCGCGTACCTTACCAAGAATGTGCAACAGCAGGCGAAATATGGGCACAAAAACACGACATCAAACCAGCATCTTTAGATAAAACCAGGATTTGTTTACTATTAATTGATGTCCAAAATACCTTCTGTATCCCAGGATTTGAATTATTTGTAGGTGGAAAATCTGGGAAAGGGGCAGTGGATGATAACGTCAGATTGTGTGAATTTATATATCGGAATTTGGGAGTAATTACACAAATTGTACCCACCCTGGACACCCACACAGCAACGCAAATCTTTCATCCCATCTTTTGGGTGAACGCCGCCGGAGAACATCCTACTCCAGCAGCGACTAACATCACCCTAACAGATATCGAACAAGGAATCTGGAGAGTTAACCCAGCAGTTGCTGACAGTGTTACTAATGGAAATTATGAATTATTAGAAAAACATACTTACCATTACGTTAAAAAACTAAGCCAAGACGGTAAATATCCCCTCACAATTTGGCCTTATCATTCTATGTTGGGCGGCATTGGTCATGCTTTAGTTTCTTCAGTAGAAGAAGCAATATTTTTTCACGGCATTGCTCGTCAGAGTCAGACGCAATTTGAAATAAAAGGTGAGAACCCATTAACAGAAAACTATTCCATCTTACGTCCAGAAGTGTTGGAAGATTTTGAACAACGTCCACTTGCTCAAAAGAACACGCGCCTGATTAAGCAACTTTTAGAATTTGATGCTGTAATTATTGGTGGGCAAGCTAAAAGTCATTGTGTCGCGTGGACAATTGACGATTTATTAACAGAAATTAAACAGGTAGATGCTACCCTTGCTCAAAAAATCTATTTACTAGAAGATTGCACTTCCCCCGTTGTCGTTCTAGATATTGTGGACTACACAGAACAGGCAGATGCGGCATTTACAAGATTTTCAGAGGCAGGAATGCACATCGTAAAATCTAGCGAATCAATAGCATTTGGGCATGGGGCATAGGGCATGGTTATTCTATCCCCTTGTCTCCCTATCTCCTCTTGCTTGCTCATCCCCCACTCCCTAATCCCTAATCCCTCATTTCTTCAAATAACCTTTTGGATCTTGTGCTACCCAACCGAGAGATGAGCTAGAACGCACTTCAAAATGGAGATGCGATTGACTGGAGGTTGGTTTTCCACTAGTGCCTACTGTTCCCAGTAAGTCTCCTTTGCTCACTTGCTGACCGACAGTAACCTTGATACTGTCAAGCTGGGCATAGCGGCTTTGAAGTCCGCCACTATGGTTAATAATTACCAACTTGCCATAGGAACCTTGGTCATTAGCAAAAGCTACAGTTCCAGGTGCGATCGCTAGCACATCTGTACCAACTGGTGCTAACAAATCAACACCACTATGAAAGAAAACTTCACCTGTAGCAGGATTAATTTGCCAGCCGTAAGGTAATCCCACAGTTACTACTTCTGCCAAGGGGTATCCAGACAGGGATGCACGATTTGGCGTACCTGCATCAGTAGGTAAAGGGGACTTAGTTACAACACCATTGGGTGACCAATTTACTCCCGGAACAAACACAACTCTGGGGTCTTGTTGGCAGCCATTCACCTCAAAAAGGCTATCAGCACGAACTTTGTATTGTGCCGCTACTTGTCGCCAAGTTTGACCACGAGGCACTTCGACTACAATCCCATTGTAGGGAGGAATTTGAAGTACACTACCAACGGCTACGTAGGTGGAACGCGCCGTAGACATCGCACCATTCTGTAAAGCTGGATTCATGCCAATAATAGTTGTAGGCATAAGATTGTAGCGCTGCGCTATGCTCTCCAAAGTTTCGCCACGAACAACTTTATGGCGTTGGAAGCGAGATAGAGCTGGAGTTGGACAACCACCCACAGCAGCGTTGGCGCTGTTGGTGTTTGGCAGTATGGATACTAGGCTCAAGGCGCTAACTAAGCTACAGAGAAACAGTTGACGAAAGGGTAAAGTCATGTATAAAGGTCAAGAGCGCATTAACTTTAGATTTTAGATGGAGAGTGTGAGAAGTGGGGAGCAGAGGGAGACAAGGAGAAGAATCAATGCTTAATACTTCTCTATGAGAGGCTGCGCCCTAAGCGTAGCTATGCCGCAGGCTTGACGGCAACGCTCAGTACAAATCCCCTATACCCCATGCCCTATGACCAATTCATCGTAAATTGATCTGTCCACTTACCGTTAGCTTGACTACACTTAGAAATTAGCAACTGCATTGTTGTCCTTAAGCAGAATGATTATGAAGTTATCTTTAAAGCAACTGGGCGTTTATGTGTTCTTACTGGTGTTCGGCTGTGGTGCAGGTTTATTTGGTAGTCGCTATCTCCTGCTACAAAATCCCTCGTTCCGACAGTTAAAAAATGTAACAATGGCTTCGCCTCCAGAATCGGTAGTGCCAAATTCTTCTAACGGAGCGATTGGTGCTACTGGGGGCGATAATGTGAATTTTATTGCGACGGCAGTGCAAAAAGTTGGCCCAGCTGTGGTAAGAATTAACGCCACTCGCAAAGTCGCCAATCCCATCTCTGATGCATTGAAAAATCCCCTCTTGCGGCGATTCTTTGGAGAGGATGAGCAACCAATTCCCCAAGAACGCATTGAGCGCGGTACAGGTTCGGGATTTATTTTGAGCGAAGATGGAGAATTACTCACCAATGCTCATGTAGTGGCAGATACAGATACAGTACAAGTCACCCTCAAAGATGGTCGCAGTCTAGAGGGGAAGGTGGTAGGAGTTGATTCTGTTACAGATGTGGCAGTAGTGAAAATAAAAGCGAGTCATTTACCGACAGTAAAGTTGGGCAATTCGCAAAACTTAATACCAGGACAATGGGCGATCGCTATTGGCAATCCTCTGGGTTTAGATAATACTGTCACTATTGGCATCATCAGTGCTACAGATCGCACCAGCACTCAAGTTGGTGTCCCAGATAAGCGAGTCAGCTTTATCCAAACTGATGCCGCAATTAACCCTGGTAATTCTGGTGGTCCCTTGTTAAACGCCCAAGGCGAAGTAATTGGTGTTAACACTGCCATCCGCGCTGATGCTCAAGGACTCGGTTTTGCTATCCCCATTGAAACCGCCGCCCGCATCGCCAATGAACTTTTTACCAAAGGGCGTGTAGAACATCCGTTCTTGGGAATTGAAATGGCAGACCTTTCTCCCACCAGAAAACAACAGATTAATCAAGAAAATCAACTGAACATTCAGCAGGAAGCTGGAATTGTAATTAAAGGAGTCACAGAGGATTCCCCAGCCAAGCGTGGAGGACTGCTTCCTGGAGATGTGATTCAAAAAGTTAACGGTAAACCAGTCAAAACCTCAGCCCAAGTTCAGAAGTTCGTAGAGTCCAGCACAGTTGGGGACATAATAGCTATGGAAGTCAACCGCAGCGGTAAAATTCAAACCTTCAGAGTACAGTCAGGAGCTTATCCCAAAAGGAAATAGTCAAAACAATTCGTAATTGATAATGACGCTGGCGGACTCCCTCGCGCTGCGCTAACGTAATTCGTAATTGATAATGACGCTGGAAAAATTGCTACCGCTACGCTCTCAGTGGAAGCTTGAACTCTCCACAAATGTCTTGTTGACACTGAATTTTTAATTCAGCGTGGGCTGCTATACCCTCTTTAATTACGAATTACGAATTACGAACTAGTAATTATTTGGTCAATAGTCCCAGAATATTTGACTACTGACTATTGATTATTGACCATTAGACAAATGCTCTAACTGCATTCTTTGTTCCATCTGGCGCAGAAAATACCCCGTCATCATGGCCGACGCTAGAAGCCCAGCTAAGTTCTCCCGATCTGTTGTGATTTGCACGTTGAAATTTTCTGCCGGGAGCATTCCCACTAGCCCTTGGACATTTTGCGAGATAATTTGTTTAATTTCGGGGCTGGCGGACTGAGCAATCCTAGCTAAAACATCAGGAGACTGATGTTGTAGATATTTGAGTAACTGATTAGGGTATTCCTCAGAGTGGTCGGAAAGAAGTTGATTAGGGTGTTCCTCAGAGTTGTCATTCAAAAAGTCAGGATTAAACACCATTGGCAGTTTTATTTAGCTTAATTGCTAACTCTACTTTAAACCATAGTACAAGGGTAGCGCATTCACCACGGGTATAAGTCAAGAGGAGAGGAATGGGGAATGGGGAAGGGGGAATGGGGAAGGGGAAATAGTTTACTGTTTATTCTCCTTCTTTCCTTCATCACTCTACTCCCTACTCGCCACTCCCTTGAGTTCTAGTTCTAGTTCTAGTTGTTCTTCCTTTTGGCTGGTGGAAAGTATTTGCGGGAGTTGTTCTATTTGGAAATACTGATGAAACTTCGGGGTTACTTGCAGTGAATAAGAGCGAGAATCGCTGTCTCGACGCTTTCGGATGAAACCAAGTTCGACGAGTTCGGGAACGTGTTGATATACTCCTGAACCGCGTAGGTTAATCAAGTCGCTCTGAAGTATGGGACTATTAAGGGCGATCGCAGCTAAAGTCCGCAATGCACCTACACCCAATTCTACTGGTATCATCGTTTGCACCAAATCATGAAAATCAGACCGGAGTTGCAAACTGTAACCATCTGGAGTTTCTACTACCTCTAGGGCGCTATCTCGGTGGGCATAGTTGTCCATGAGTTCAATTATGCCTTCTTTGACACTGGCGCGATCGCACGCGGCATACTCGGCGATTTCGCCGAGCGACAAGGGTTTACCTTTTAAATAGAGAATTGCTTCTATCTTCGTCGCTGTGGCTGTAATCATTTAGTTACTAGTCATTGGTTATTAGTCATTGGTCATTAGTACATGACAACTAACAATCAACAAGTGTGTGGCATTATATCGTAAATTGTCAAAATATTGTTTGAAACTCTGAAATTGGACATGGGGCATTGGGGAATCATTTTCCTCAAAAGCCTCTAGTTGTGAGAATAAATTCTGCGATCGCTAAATCTTGTGGAGTTGTGACTTTTAAATTTGTCTCCTCTCCCTCGACAATTCGGACTTCAATACCGCACTTTTCAAACAAAGCGGCATCGTCAGTTACTTCCCAACCTTGACGGACACCTTCAGCGTGGCACTGTTTCAACAACTTGACATCAAATCCTTGGGGAGTTTGTGCTGCCCACAATTTTCGTCTGTCGGGTGTTTCTTGAATTATGCCTTGTTCATCGACAACTTTGATAGTGTCTTTGACCGATACACCAGCAATTAAACCGGGACAGTGACGAATGGCTTGGGCACAAGAGTTAAATAAATCTGGTGTGGCTAGGCATCTGGCCCCATCATGAATCAAAACTTGTTCTGCGGCTACTGGCAGGGACTGCAAACCATTGTAAACAGATTCTTGGCGGGTGGAACCGCCTTGTATCAATTCCACTGGTTTAGTCAGCTTCAGATCGGCGATAATTGCGTTGAAGTCTGGCCAATCAGTAGGCTGAGAAATAATCCCAATCCAACTGATTGTATTAGCGGCTTCTGCGGCTAATAGAGTCCAAGCAATAATTGGTTGCGATCGCACTTTCAGAAGGAGTTTATTACGGTTACTCCCCATTCTTTTTCCGATTCCCGCAGCTGGAATTAGTAAATACACAGAATTCCTCAATCTTTAAGCTATATATTTTCCCCTAAAATAGGGAGCGAGTAAGCGTCAATAAATATTATGCGAGTAGTAGCCCTTGTACCTGGCGGAATTGGCGACCAAATTCTCTTCTTTCCGACTCTAGATGACCTGAAGCGCCATTACCCTAACGCTCAGATAGATGTCGTTGTTGAACCCCGGTCAAAGGCTGCCTACCGAGTGAGCAAGTCAGTTCACGAGGTACTGACCTTTGATTTTCAAGACCGTAATAGTCTGGCAGATTGGGGTAACTTGGTGGGGACAATTCGCGATCGCGAATACGATGTCGTCATTGCTGTTAAGCAAATTTGGTTGCTTGGTCTTTTACTTTGGTTGACGGGAATTCCCATACGTATTGGCTACAAAGGCAAAGGTTCGGTTTTTCTGACCCACGCTGTGCCATTCAAACCATCCCAGTATGCGGCGGCAGTATATCACGATTTACTGCAACCATTGGAAATAAATAGTCCTGTCCCAGAGTTAGCGGTAAATGTGCCAAAACCAGATATTGAGTGGGCACAAAAGGAACAAAAACGCTTAGGGGTGAATGAAACAGGCTATATCTTGATTCATGGCGGTTTTGACCAGTTATCCCAGGCTAAAGAACTGGATAAAATCTACCCTGTCGAAAGTTGGCATCAAATTATTCAAGGCTTCCAAGACAAGCAGCCGGATCTGCCTGTGGTGGTCGTTAAGGGAACTGATGATGAGCAGTTTGTGCGATCGCTTCTGGGGTCTTCTCCAGATATCAAGGTGACTGCCCCTGATGATATTGGCAAGTTAACTGCTATGATTGCCGGGGCAAATTTGATGTTGTCTACTGATAGTGCGGCACTACAACTGAGTGTTGCAGTCCAAACCTATACCATCGCCTTATTTGGGCCCACTAATCCAGCTAAGTTGTTGCCGAAAAACGATAAATTCCTGGCCATTGCATCTCCCACGGGAAAAACGGCGGATGTTTCACCAAACGCCGTTTTAGAGAAAATCTGGGGTGGCTAAACCAGCACTTTGTCGCAATTTCTGCAATCAATTTATTGGATATCCAATGTAGTTATGCGTTTGTGAATGACCGCAAGACCTGGTTGTGACAGCTAGATTTTGCGGTTATTTCAGTATTTAAAACCAGGCTAAAAACCAATACGGTTGGGTTAAGTGTAGATAATTGGTCTTTGAAGACGCGATCAATCGCGTCTCTACAAAAACTAGATCAATGCTTTGTGCTTATTTGCGATCGCGCCTTCCCCGTCCACCGGCCCAAGGGGGTGGCCCTCCCGCATCGCGGATACGAATAACTTTTCCGTTACTGCGAGTGATGCTAAACGCATCAAAATCATAGTCGTCGTATTCTCCTACGACAGTTACTTTTTCACCCTGGCGCAAATTTAGCTGATGATGCCAACGTGGCCCCGCATCGACAATAATCTGTCCAGTGCCGTCCTCTAAGATAAATTCATTGCCAACAACACTGCGAATTTCACCAGAAACGCTGACTCCTGGATCGCGCTGCAAATCACGGATTGGGATCTGTGCTTGAGCGGTGGGAATAACTACCGCTAACAGTGCAGATGTAAAGGTCATAGCAACAGTGGATTTCATAAGAATTTATTGGTTTGAACTTCACTGCATAAACTGTAAACAGGAAGTATGGCCAAAAAATGACCACAATTTATTCGGTTTTGTGCGTCAAAAGTCAATACAGTTCAGATAAGACCAAAACACTTGTAGAGACGGCGATTTATCGCGTCTTCTAGAGATGGCTATTTATCGCGTCTCGAAAACCCACAATTTTGTACAATTAGCCCTTAACCCAAGCGTATTGGGTCAAAAGTGGCAGGGTAATTTGAAAGGTTGAGCCTTGATCAAGAGTGCTGGTGACACTGATTTGTCCCCCGTGAACCTGAACAATTTGCTGGGCGATCGCTAATCCTAGTCCAAATCCACCAGATGTTCTAGAACGTTTTGGATCGGCTCGGTAAAACCTTTCAAATACATGAGGTAATGCATGGCTGGGAATACCAATCCCGGTATCTATAACCTGAATTAAGGCTTGTTCTGCTTGCCGAATCAGGCGCAGTTCAATGGTTCCACCAGCTGTTGTATAGCGACAGGCATTGCTGAGGAGATTAGCGATCGCCTGTTGTAACAAGTTTGCATCACCCTGAACTACAACAGCCGTATCGGGTAACTGGCTGGTGAGTTCTAAAGAATGGATTTTTGCCTGTGACAACCATTCAGTACACATACTCCCTAAAAGCTCTGTTAGATTCACAGATTCCATCGAGTCAGGAGCCAATAATCCTTCGTGTCGCGCCAGAAATAACAAATCACCCACCAATGTACTCATCTGTTTGGTAAGGCTGATAATCTTCTCAATGCGCTTTCGCAGTTTCATTGGTGAGTCGTCTAACTCATCTAAATCCATTAGCCCAACTTGGGCATTGCTCATGATTGCTGCTAAAGGTGCCCGGAGTTCGTGAGAAGCATTGGCAGTAAATCGCTGGAGTTGATCGCAGACTATTTCTAAACGCTGATTGGTTTCTCGCAGATTGATTTCTCGGTTGGCTAATTCTCGCTCCAGTTGATAGAAAAGATGAACTGCAAACAAAGCTGCGATCGTCCCAAATACAACAGAAATACACAATACAATCCAGGTAATTTGCCGATAAAAATCTTGATGTTGTATGCGTTGTACTAATAATTCTTCCTCGGTTTGAGCGAAGCGATCTATTTGTTGACGCGCCTGATCCATCGTTAATTTCCCTTCTTCTAACCACTCATAAAGAGACGCTACGGGAATCAAGGTATCGGTTTGTCCACGAATTCGTTTCAGTTCTCGCTGTAAGGTTAATTTTTGCTGAAAGATTTCTAAATTATCATCAACCAGTGTGCGAATTTTTTGAATTTGCTGGGTTTGTTGGGCATTGTCTTGTACCAGTTTTTCTAATCGATTCAAGGATGGGGGAATAATTGTCTGAGCTTGCTTATAAGGAGCTAAAAATTCCTCCCGTTGAGTTAGCCCATAACCTCGAACTCCAGTTTCAGCATCAATCAAGGCGTTGAGAAGCTGTTTTGTTTCTAGGCGTACCGTTTGAGTATGCTGCACCCAGGTTTCATCTTCTACCAGACTGGCTTTTAGCCAAGCAAAAGCTGATAGAGCCATAAACAAACAGGTTATGGGAATGGCAACGATCGCTGTTCCCCGCACTCGAATTGGCAAAGTTTGCCAGCGTTGATAGAGCCGTTGAACCCGATAAGCCATAGATTACCTCGCAGGAGGTTCTAAACGATAGCCAGTGCCATAAACGGTTTCAATCCAAGTTTCTACACCAATCTCGCGCAGTCGTTGACGCAAGCGTTTAATGCGAGCAACTACAGCATTACTCTCAGGTTCTTGTCCCCATTCCCAGAGTGCCTGTTCGATCTGATCGTGGGTGAGAATTTGGCGAGGATGGCGCATCATGTACTCTAGTAGCTGAAAGTCACGGCTTTTCAGTTTCAGGCTACTGCTTCCCCATTCCAGGCGCATGGTGTCGAGATGGAGCGATAGCCCGTTGACTTGCAACGCATCACCACACCACAGGGGCGATCGCCGCCGCAATGCTCGCACCCGTGCCAGTAATTCTTCAATATCTACAGGTTTGACAAGGTAATCATCGGCTCCGGCATCTAGCCCCATCACTTTATCGACAGTGGTATCTTTTGCTGTCAACATCAGAATTGGAGCCGCTTTTCCTGCTTGACGATATTGTTGGCACAGAAAGATACCATCTTCATCGGGCAACATCCAGTCAAAAATCAGCAAATCATAATCTTTTTCACCCATCAGCCATTGAGCTGTTGCCCCATCTTCTACGGCATCTACAATATGCCCTGAACGAGTCAGGGCGGCATGGAGTGGTTCAATTTGCTCCGGATCGTCTTCTACTAGCAAAATCCGCATTGTTCAATTGCAGCTAGTTGGAAAATCAGGGGGTAGGCCAATACGCATAAGGGTTTTAGCCTAGTTCCTTTTTCTTCACCGAGTTAAAATATCTCAAAAAAAGCATCATCTAATTCATAACCCAGCATTTGGGCCATAGACTTTAGCCGCGAGAGGCTGGGAATGTCTTGCTGTTTGAGCCAATCACCCAAAATGAAGATTTTATGCATCAAAAATATTTCTAAGGCTTCAGGATTGTACTGAATGCCTTCTTGGGAACTGAACTGGTGTGGTACAAGCATGGCGGCGTAACGAGCAAATTCTCCAGCTTTCCAATCTAGTAAAAATGGTAACCAAGGGTATTTGGCATCTAGGCGCACAAACCACAGCCGCACCTCTGGAATTTCTGAGAGTTCCCGTGGATCGCCTGGTTCGAGATCGTAATTGAGATCAAAGCGTAGCTGCTGTTCATGGGACGCGACCCCATCTTGCAGCAGTTGTTCAATCACGGTTGACGCAGGCGACAGATCCAGATTGGTAATGAAGTCATTATTGAGTGCGATCGCAATTGTCATTGATTCAGCAGCCACTTTCTTGATGCTCAACTGTAGGATCGAGAATATACAGTAGCAGCTTTCAGGGATTGACGCTACATTGATCTTTATAAATCAATTGGTATTTACTAATACTTTTTTATTGATAATTGGTCAAACTATACAAGATTTATACACAAATCTGACCTGCTCAAATTGATTTAATACTTTTGCTTAGTTTTCGCTGGTTATCACAAATATATATCTAATGGCTAGCGTTGATATCAGCCTCTGGCGATGCTTGCGGTTTTTCCTAGCCTACACCACTCACATACACCAAATTTTTCTCCACTTAAATGTTTCTTTACTAATTGCGAAAATACTCACATTTAACTAATAAATTACTACACGACTTACATAGAATCAGCCTAATTGGGCAAGGCAACGCTTGCCCCAAGGTGGACATTTACAGCAATTTTAAGTTAAAGTTGTAATGAGTTTGTTTTAGATTAAGGTCTGAGAAACTAGCCGTCAACAAGCAAAAAAAATAATTATCGCCACCTGTCTTTTGCAGCATCAAAAGCCAAAACACAAGTACAGGTAGAACAGCGGTGTGCAATATTATTGCATATATTAAATAACCAATAAACATTTAAATGGGAAAATTCCCCCCAACAGTTAACAAGCTGTAATATGCAAAAACAAACAATTTCTCCAAAACCAATTCGTTCTCTAGAAGATGCGCTGGATCGGTGTCAAATCCTGGGTATGCGCGTCAGTCGTCAGCGTCGCTTTATTCTGGAATTACTTTGGCAAGCAAATGAACATCTTTCTGCTAGAGAGATTTACGATCGCTTGAACCAACTAGGTAAAGAGATCGGTCATACTTCTGTTTATCAAAATTTAGAAGCATTATCTAGTCAGGGCATCATTGAATGTATTGAACGCTGTGATGGGCGTTTGTACGGCAATATCAGTGACTCTCACAGTCATATAAACTGTGTGGATACAAATCAAATTCTTGATGTTCATGTGGAACTACCAGAAGATTTGATCCGCAAAATTGAAGAAGAAACAGGAGTGCGGATTACTGACTACAGTATTAACTTTGTTGGTTACCGCAACCCGCAAGAAAGCTGATGGTAGTTAGGAGTCATTCAATTTTAGATTTTTTCTTCAATCCAAAATCTAAAATTGACGGCTTCCCTAGCTAATAAAAACTAATAATAATTAGTCTCATCAATGGAGTTCTTGCCAAAAACTGTCTCATCATCGGCATCATCATCATATAAATCTACTGGTACAATTGTGCCTTCGCAGCTTTCAATTAGTCCGATCGCCGGGAGTTTGTTCCAATTATTATCTGGGTTTATCAGAATTTGGACGGTATTTAAGAAGGGTTGCTGCGATGCCTGCGGCGGTAAACTACGCAAATGTTTCAGTCTTTGAAACGATTCTTTGGAGAACAAGGCACCATTATCAGCGGCCAATTTTTTATCTGCCTCAGTAAGGATGGCATCAAATAAGCAGGCGTTGGTGAGATTCGCTGAATTAAGATTCGTCCCCATAAGATTAGCCTGTTGCAGGTTTGCGCCTGTCAAGTTTGCCTGTTGGAGATTTGCGCCTGCGAGGTTTGCCTGTTGAAGGTTTGCACCGGTGAGGTTTGCTTGTTGAAGGTTGGCTCCAGCTAAATTTGCCCCCATTAACTCTGCATTGGATAAGTTTGTCTGCTCAAGATTTACCCCAGTTAACATCACTTGTAAAAAAGAGGCTCCCGATAAATTTAGTCCAGCCAGAGACTTGATTTGGGTTGCGAAGGCACCCTTTTGCAAAAGGGTTGTTCTAGCAATCAGCGCACTTAAGGCCTCTGGATTGAATTCTGCCAAATTGGCTGGATTCCCACAAGGCCAAAAAGGAATCTTTGTTTCTCGGTAGCAAGCACAAAGCAATAAAAACACATTCAGTCCCACCGCAGCATTCACTTGCTCAACATTCACCGGGTTTTGCAGTGCGTGGAAATGAGTCAAAGCTTTGTGAGCTATCCCTTCATCCAACCAATAGCCTTGACAGTAAGCACGCCAGAAAGACAAAAGCCGTTGGAACAAAACTTCAAAAGAAAACTTGTGCTTTTGCTCCCGGCGCAAAATTGCGATCGCCAGTTCCTCAATTTCCTGGCTAAGTATCCCGTAACCCAGTAAATTGTAGATATGCTGGGCAAAGCTACTGGCATCAAGCACAAAGGTGAGCGTGCCATAAACCTCATCTTGGTACTGAGTAAGCAATTTCAACTCAGCAGTCACAGCCTCAGCACAAAGATATTCTCCTAATTTGACATGCGAAAACTCAATTAAACTCCTCTGCACGGCAGTCGCTACAACGGGGGAAATTCCCGCAACGCACTGCTTGGCTGTGCGTGAGGTATCCGAACCCTGAATTTTAAAATAAAAAGCTGGTAAATTATTTGTATTTACTTCCTCAGCCAAATTAATTTGATGACGTTGGGAGTGTAAGATTTTCAGAGCGATCGCTTGCATCTGCTCAAATAAATCTTGGGGATGATGACCAGCGAGTAAATTAGCGATCGCTTCTGGAGTTCGGTGGATATGAGCCGATCCTGAACGCAGGAGCATAGTTTTGATCCCACCAATTAGCGGATAACCCAACAACCATCGACTCAGGCGATGATAAATTTCCCATAACAGAGAAGACTTTGGGGTATTAGCAGCTAATTGTAATACTTCATCATCTAGCAGTCCGTCGCGGTGCAAAATGCCCAACAAATGCAGCATTAGGGGTTGACGAACAAGAGGAGATAATTCTCTTAACTTTGATTGGCTGGCAAATAACCCTGTCTGTTTTAAGAATGTAAAGAAATTTTGAGCGATCGCCAACGATTGCACTTTTGCCCATTGCTGAAACCATTGTTTGAGTTCCTCCACATCCAACGGCTGAATGATAATTCGCTTCAATGGCAGAGGTATCTCTGGGGCAATTTTCTGTAATGTTGTTGATCGACTCGTTAACAAAATTTTGTGTCGGTACTGAGAATGAAAGTTCAGTAATTGCTGAATAAAAATTGCTTGTGCCCTTATACCCTGACTAGAAGGGGGTAGTTCATCCAAACCATCCAGCAGCAACAGACAAGGGAGATTTTCTTGCTCTAACCAAGCTGAAAGATTAACAGGAAAGGCAGAATTTAGGGTTTCGATGAAAGTTTTGCCATATTTTACATCCCGTAACTTAATTACTATAGGCATCCAGGTAGGGTAAAATTCTTGTGCTATTTGTGCTGCCCAAAGTTGGCAAAAACTAGTTTTTCCATAACCAGGTTCTGACTCAATGACAGCGATCGTTTCTAAATCAGCTAGCTGTTGCTGGGCCCATATATTTAAATCAACTGGTTTAACAATTTTATTATCCTGCTCAGAAATAATTGCCTCTATTGGTAAGCCTTTTTGTGGTACATAGATATCCTTAAGGGCAAAGGATTCCATGAGTAAAGGCATACTGAGGTTTTTAATCAAACTTGCACGGTAATGTTCTCGCTGCAAATCAATTTTCTCACTGACTGTAGAACCAACTTCTGGGGCGATCAAATTGGGAGATAATGATATCCCCAAACGGAAAAATTTTTGCAGTTGGGCTAGAGGTGCGGCATTTTCGGTAACGACTACCAGTAAGTGCCCAGGAAGTGAGTTGATTAAACGTTGTGTTAGGAGTTTAGCTTCAGGTTCCTCTGCGCCATTGGCAACTAACCAAGCCATAGCAGCGTTGTTTATTTGTTGCACCAGTAATGAATCTGCAACCAAAGACAATGCTTGTTCAGCTTGAGTGTCAGTCAATTTACCTGGGCTGAGAGTTTTCAGCAATCCTTGCAGTTGCGGATCTTGGAGAATCAGTTTACCTACATTCTCTTTAAGTATTTGTGATTGGATAGGTATACTTGCCCGGTCTAGCCACGGTCTTTGTAAGCTTGCTTCCTGCTCTAGAATTGCTTGCAAAGCCTGGAGATAGGCAATTTGAAATGCTAGCCATGTACCTTCGTTACGTTTTAATGGTTTTTTTTGGCTGAGGCTACGCAACAAGTTTTCTGTTAACTGGGAAATAGCACTGATTTCTTGCCAAACAAGACCTAAAGGTAGTTCTAAGACCTCTACTAAGGTACAGATGTCAAAAGGCATGAGGCTTTTGACTTCCATATCCTGAACAATCCGGTAGGCAATACCTGCCAATTGCCCCGCTGAAAATCCTTTGATTTGATTGATTGCGATATAGCGTTCTGCCAACCAGTGCCGAATACTCAAGTTCATTTAATTACACAGTGACGGCTGCCTATGGCAATTATGATCGATTTATCAGTTTGCGAAAACAGGTAACAATGGGTAAGACAAAGTTTTGTATCAAAGCTGTTTTCTAATTGGTAAAAACATTGCTTGTGTAATTGAGTAGACTATGAGCGATCGCCTTCTAAAATTATTGTTAATCGACCAAGACCCGATTTTTCGTCTGGGATTACGGGTAGCTCTAGAAGCAATTCCTAACCTGGAAGTAATAGCAGTGGTAGAAAGTGATACCGCTGCCTTGCAGATTTTAACAGAAATTGCCCAAGAAGACCCTAACCAGGTAAATCTGGTGGTTTTGGAACTAGGTAATGGTCGCTCCACCACTAGTCAGCAGCTAGGTTTGCAATTCTGCCGACAACTCAAAGCTTTATATCCCAATCTGCCAATTTTGCTTCTCAGTTCTGTCCAAGAACAAGGACTGCTATTGGCTGCAAAATCTATTGGTGTAAATGGCTACTGCCCCAAAGGCACACCACTTGCTGAGTTAGTCGCCGCCATGCAAGAAGTTGCCGATGGTAGTTCCTATTGGTTTCGGGAGACGGAAGCAATCACAACTCCTCACTCTTCACTCCCTAGTACAGACGCGATTAATCGCATCTCTCCCCACTCCCCACTCCCTTTTTCTAGACTGCGAAATAATTTACGTTTGTCAGGAATTGCTCACATTGAGGCAACCCTCGCCGCAGTAACAGCACAATTACAAGTTCCGGGACTACCAGTATTAGATCGAGCAATTCTAGCTGGACAGCGGCGAGAACTGCTAGCGGCTCGTTGGTTGCTAAATCGGTTGTTGGTTTCACCGCAAGAAAGGCAAGAGGAACATATTCCCGTTGCCGATGAGGCGCTTATCACTCCTTCGTTGAGTAGTGCCATTCAGCAAAGGCAAACTGTGTCACCTTTACTTAGTCCAGGAGCGCTACAATCTGCCTTGTTTGCGTCTTGCATAACCAAACTTCAATTTCCTTTACAAAATGTCACAGATGTCCCTTTAGAAATTGACATCTTTCGTGAAGAGAAAAAACGGGAATTACTTTATCTTATCCTGCAAAAATTAGCTCAACAGTTGGATGAACTGCGTGCTTCTCAAATCGAGATGAATCAATTACATGAGGTGAAAAGTACTTTGTTACGTGATTTATGGCAAGCAGCGATTACAGATTTTTTTGGAAAATTCTCTCGAATAAAAATAGGGGAGCAAAATATAGAAATTGTTAATTTATTACTACAAAACACAGAAATTGTGCAGGCAGATATTCTCAATAAAATTCCGCTAGTTTTTGAGTTGTATTCTTATCTACTATTTCAAACAGAATTGTATATTGATAATGGTTCTTATCCAGCAGTTAGCAATGAAGCCAAGTCCCAAGCATTAATGATTTTAGAGAACTTGTTGATTCAGGTAGCGAATGGCGTAGTGCAACCACTACTCAACTCTTTAGCAGATGTGGAAGCGATTAAGCAAAAGTTATATAGTCGCCAATTTATTTCTACAAGAGAAATCGAACGATTTAGAAACGATTTATCATGGAAATATCGGTTAAAAAATTATATAAATGAGCCAAAAGCAGTTTTTGAAAGTCGCTACGATCTATTTGTAATTGCGCCTCGCGGTATTGCCAATACTTCAGTTTATGCCCCTCGAAATCAGGAGTTAGGCAAACTTTCTAATATTCCTTTAGTCGTGACATTATTTTTAGAATTTAGTGATGCGATCGCACCGCGTTTAAAATCACTATTAGCTATTGTAGGTAGCGGTATAGTCTTCATTCTCACCCAAATAATTGGTCGAGGTTTAGGTTTAATCGGTCGTGGTATTCTTCAAGGTATTGGTAGTGTTTCGTTAATAGAAAAGAACTTTAGACGAAATAGCGATCGGACTAAATGAATAAGCAAGGGAGTAGAAGGCACAAGGGAAGAATGACTAATAACCAATGACCAATGACCAATGACTAATAACTAATGACCAACAATGATTTTATCGGGCTGGCAATTTCTTATGTTTACGCTATCGGTCTGCTTGTCATTGGCGAGGGACTGCGTAGGCTGTTGGGTGTAAAGCCGGATTTGACACGCAAAGTAATCCATATTGGTGCAGGGATGTGGGTTTTCGGCATCCTGCTACTGTTTAAACACTGCGAAATCGGAATTATACCATTTGCTACCTTTATCGGACTCAACTACCTGTTTTACCGCTACCGAATCATCGGCGCAATGGATACCCAGGATAGCTCACCCGGCACAGTTTATTTCGCTATCTCAGTAACGCTGCTGTTCGGGCTACTGTGGCGACCGGACGGGCCAGTAGATAGTGTCCCAATCGCCGTAGCTGGGGTAATGGCAATGACTTGGGGGGATGCACTAGCAGCATTAATTGGTAGACGCTTTGGAGAGCATAAATACCAAGTGGGAAATTCTGTGCGATCTTGGGAAGGTTCGGCAGCAATGTTTGTAACGAGTACAGTGGTGATTTTCTTAGTGCTGTTGCTGCTACCTGGTTCGTCGCTGAGTCCTCTAGCAAAACCTTTTAGTTTGGCATGGGCCTTATTGACTGCGGTGGTAACTGCTACTTTTGCCACCCTAGCAGAGGCTGTCTCACCCCACGGTACTGATAACCTCAGCGTGCCTCTAGTAGCTGCGGGAGTAGTTTGGATTGTCATGCAGGGTTTTTAAGGCACTCCCAATAACCTCTCCTAACTCCTAACTCCTAACTCCTAACTTATAAATTCCAATTGCGGCGGAAATGGAAGAAGCCTTCTAAAAACTCTTGCAAAGCAATATTGCTATTTAACTTTTGCTTACTCCACTCTCTTGCAGTTTTTTCCAGAATTTCTGAAAAACTCGGATAGACGGGAGATAGATTTGCTAAATCTTTGACTTTAATTTTTTGGGACATTGCCAAGGCAATCAAATTAATTAATTCTCCAGCTTCTGCCCCCAATATCGAAGCTCCCAAAATTTCGCCGTTACGTAGCACAATTAATTTACACATACCAGTGGTTTCATCCCGAAGTTGGGCTGCTGCCACTGTTTTAAAATACTGTCGTAAAACTAAAACTTCATCTCGACTAAATAGGCGTTTTGCCTGTGCCTCTGTCAAACCTACTTGCGCCACCATCGGCACAGAAAACATTGCCCAAGGAATAGAGCGATAATCTACTCGTAACCTGGGGAAAAATAGTGCATTTTTCAGGGCAATTTTTGCTTCATAATTAGCGATATTGGCAAAGTCGTAACCACCAATTACATCACCACAAGCGTAAATGCGCTGGTTAGTGGTTTGCAGTTTATCATTTACCACTAAGCTACGCCGATGCCATTTCACACCTACTGTTGCCAAATTTAGAGATTCAATATTCGGCTGTTGTCCAGTCACTACTAAAATTTCATCAGTTTCAATAGCTTTATCTCCTGCTTGAACCCACTTTTTATCCTCAATTAGCCTCACCTGAGTTACTGGTCTTTCGGTGAGGACGCGCACACCTTCGACTTCCAACTGTGCCTGAAGAAATATGGCTATCTCAGGGTCAATATTGGGTAGAAGATAAGGGTGCTTGACTACCAGCGTCACACTGCAACCAAACCGGGCTAAAGTTTGAGCAATTTCAATACTTTGGGGAATTCCGCCGATAATTACCCAATTTTTTGCTAATGTCCCTCGCTGTAAGGATTGCCAAATATTAGATAGGGTTAGGTAGCCAGTGCTTTGCAATCCCTCAATCTCTGGAATTTCTGGACATGAACCACTGGCTAGCAAATAGGTACGAGCGCGTAGTAGGCGATTGTTAACGGCAAAAGCCAGTTGGGATGAAGATTGAAATTGACCACTGCCAACTATGATATCTACCCCCAGCGCGGCTAGGATGCTTGGGGAATGCTGTTCTTTGAGATTTGAGGCTACGCATTGAGAATACAGCATAGCTTCTTGCCATGCCATAGATATGTGGCATTCTTCTGAAGTACCAGTGTGTGTGGCATGAATACCAAAACTAGCAGCATCATTCAAATTCTGCGCCAGTTTACCGATTTCGGTAAGAGCATGGTGATGAGTAAACCCGTAGTCTACTTTGGGTTCCACCAGGGCAACTGTAGCACGTAGTTGGGTTGCAGCAAGGGCAGCGTAGTATCCAGCAAGACTGCCGCCAATAATTACAACATCGTAGTCAACGGTCACTTGAATTAAGAGTTAGGAATTAGGAGTTAGGAATTAAGAGTTAGGAATTAAGAGTTAGGAATTAGGAATTAAAACCCTTCTTCAATTTATAACTCCTAACTTATAACTTATAACTCCTAACTCTCTTTTAACGCTGTTAGTAAGCGTTGGTTATCGGAGTCGGAACGTATAGCAACCCGGAAAAAGCGATCGCCTAGTTCTTTAAAACTAAGGCAATCGCGGATTAAAATCTGGTGATGCTTGAGTAATTGTTGCTGTAACTGCGAAGTAGACTCTTGGGACTTAACCAGTAAAAAGTTAGCAGCACTTACTTGGGGTTGCAATCCTGATATTTCAGCCAAACCCTGAAAGAGTTGGTTTCGTGCAGGTGGTAGCCATGCCCAGGTTTGCTGGTGAAACTCCGTATCCTGGAGTGCCGCAATTGCCGCCGCCGCCGCTAGCGTGTTTACGGGCCAGGGGTCACGCCATAGCTGCCATTTAGCTAGGCAGTCGGGGTGTGCGATCGCATATCCTAATCGCAGCCCTGGGAGACTGTAAAATTTGGTCAGCGATCGCAATACTACTAAATTCGGATATTCCTGTACCACCGGAATCAGGCTTTGTTCATCATTGGGTGGTACAAAATCCATAAATGCTTCATCTACCACAACCAAAGCAAATTGCTCCAGATAGGGCAAAATAGAGTCCCGCGAAAATAGTTTTCCGGTTGGATTGTGGGGATTATTCAGCAATAATCCTTTGTCGTTTGTCCTGTCTCCTGTGTCAAGAAATAATGACCAATGACCAGTGACCCTTTGGGTTCGCAGTTGCTCATGGGGGAAACCCCCAGACGCTCGATAACTCGCTAACGCTGCGCTATCGCCCTTGGCGTCTCCCCTTGGGAGAAGACCGCACTGACTCACTAATGACAAAGGACACTCCAGCACATTAGCGTTGTACGCCCTCAGGGTTCGGTAGTAATCGCCAAAGGCTGGAGTTATTAAAATTGTCGCGGCTAATTCAGCTAATTCCCTGCCTATGAGAGTGAGTAATTCTGCGGAGCCGTTACCCGGCAGAATCCACTCAGGAGGCAATTGATGGAAGTGACTGAGAGCTAGTCTCAGTTCACTATAGTTTGGGTCTGGATAGTGCTTAAGATTACCAATTTGGGACTGTATAGCAGCGATCGCGCTGTTTGGAGGCCCCAACGGGCTGATGCTAGCAGAAAAATCCAGAATAGCATCAGGGGGACAGCCAGCCAGTGCTGCTGCCCAGGCTAAATTTCCCCCGTGTGCAGGTTGCCGCATTAAAAAATGGTTCCCGAAGACAGAACCTATGCTTTTGGGGGTGCTACCTTTTCTCTAAACAGTTTTCCTGCCGAGAAGGCAGGAACCCTCGTCGCTGGAATTTCCATCTTTTCATTTGTTTTCGGGTTGCGACCTTCGCGGGCTTTACGTTCCCGTGATTCAAATGAGCCAAATCCTACCAACGTTACCTTATCACCAGAGGAAACCGCTTCAATAATCGTTTCCAAAGCGGCAGTTAAGACTGCATCCGCTTGTTTCTTGGTAACACTAGCTTTTTCAGCTACGGCATCAACTAATTCACCTTTGTTCATGTCAAACTCCTGAAGGTTTACTTGAGATTTTTTACGGATGCACCCTGATGCATCTGTACTGAAATCTCTGTTCGCAGAAATACAAAAATCATCCTTTGGGAGTATTTTTACTCAAAACGGCTGTACATCCCATCGGCTCGACTTTTCAATGAATCATTCTAAGGTGTTGTAGCCTGATGTGGATAGATGAAACCATTAATTTATATAGATTTCAGGATTTTTTGTAATTTTAGGGTAGTTGTTTCACTAAAAACTACCCCAAAAGTAGGAAAAAATACCTAGTAAATACCCCTATTGCCAATAAAACAGAGGAGTGGAGAGGTGGAAGATGGTCAGCGTTTGTTGGGATTAATTACCGTTGTTGAAGAGTTATTGCTGAGATTAACCAATTTTTATGGAAATCGAAGGCTCAGGTTCCCGATTTCTCTAAAAAATCGGGGATTTTGATCACTTTTCACGTTATGTGGAAAAACCAACGCGAAATTTAATCCCCTAGCAAGCTTCTCTAGCAGGAAAAAAGAAAAAATTAAAACCTCTCCCCTAGAAGGCTATCCATTAGCTACATCTTTCTTAACATTTATGATGGCGATCGCTATCATAAATTCTTTTCTGCGTTCGCGCAGCGTGTCGCAGACAGACGCTACACGCAGCTTACTTCTCCATAGGGGTATGACAGTCCATAGCTGCTAAACCATACTGAGAAGCAATTTGGTAAGCCTCTTGAACAATATGAGTCAAATCACTCGCTCAGTAGGTAACATCACTAAAAAATTCTTCATAAAAATTGAGCTTCTTCGGTTTGCCTGTTAAAAACCGCTTTTGGACTTAGGGACTTCCAGAAATTAAATTATCCAATTTCTGGACTTCACTACGACTATCCCTCCCCCTGCTCCCCTGACAGGTGTAGGTTTTTTACACAGGTGTGAGTATTCATTAGTATTGCTGTAAAGATAGGTATGAAACCAGGGTC
>NZ_JBIQNW010000044.1:0-53150 GCF_047228265.1 Nostoc sp. UIC 10607
TCAAGGTTCGGTTCCCTGAATGCGTCGCGTTTTCGCTCTCCGCTTCAGGCACTTATTCAATATAGCGAACCCAACTCCTTGTGTCAACTATTTTTTCCAAAATTATTTGGACGGCTTTCCTATCACTATCAAAGCCTTAGAGAGTAAGAGTTTTAGGCTATAGTATTCCTGAAAGTCACTAAGGAAGCAATAAAGTTGTGAGAAATTCTGGTGTTTTGCCGCCCTGGCTGGTTTTAGATCCACTGTTGCGTGGCTGGTTGATGGAGGATATTGGCAGGGGCGATCGCACAACAAATACACTACTAGTAGAAGATGTGACGCTAGGCTCTGCTAAATGGATCGCTAAAGCTTCAGGGATAATTGCTGGCTTACCAGTTGCTGCTAGAGTGTTTCAGATTTTGAATGAAAAAGTCAGCTTTGTGGCGGTTGCGGCTGAAGGTGCATGGTGTGAGCCGGGACAGGTAGTAGCTGAAATTTATGGTTCGCTGGATGCGCTGCTGATGGGGGAACGAGTTGCGCTCAATTTGGCTATGCGCTTGAGTGGGATTGCGACGCTGACTAATATATATGTAGAGAAAATTGCTGATTTACCTGCTCAGTTGGTGGATACGCGTAAAACTACACCAGGGCTGAGACTGTTGGAAAAGTACGCGACTGCTTTGGGTGGAGCGATTAATCACCGCATGGGGTTGGATGATGCAGTGATGATTAAGGATAATCACATTGCGGCGGCAGGGGGAATTGGAGAAGCTGTTACCCGTATTCGTTCTCAGATTCCTTATCCCTTGACTATAGAGGTTGAGACGGAAAGTTTAGAGCAGGTGAAAGAAGCTTTGCGGCACAAAGCTGACATTATTATGTTGGACAATATGCCTTTAGATATGATGGGTCAGGCGGTGCAGTTGATTCGCCAGCAGGATAGGCGAGTGAAAATTGAAGCTTCGGGGAATGTGACTTTGGAAACGATTCGCGGTGTAGCAGAGGCGGGTGTTGACTATATTTCTAGTAGTGCGCCGATTACTCAGTCGAAGTGGTTGGATTTGAGTATGAGGATTGTACTTTAAATAAATAAGCCGAATAATTCCGCCGCAAAGTTGGTGTAATCTCTCATTTTTTGAGGTTCCCAGTCTAATAAATGCAAGCAAAGTCGCCAGACTTTTTCTGCGGGGCTTATTAAATTCCTGTTTAAATTGGAATTTCAATCCAGAATTCCGTACCATTTCCTGGTTCTGATAGACAATTCAAAATTCCACCATGTTTTTCTACTACAATTTGGTAGCTAATTGATAGCCCTAGTCCTGTTCCCTTACCCACTGGTTTTGTCGTGAAGAAGGGATCGAATAACCGTTTTCTAACGTCTTCCTCCATTCCTAATCCGTTGTCAGTAATTCGAATGACCACAAATTTCCTGTCTAAAATTTCAGTACGAATTATAATTTGCGGTTTATCAGTTGTTTTTAACTTGACCATTGACTCTTCTAAAGCATCGATTGCATTTGTCAAAATATTCATAAATACTTGATTAAGCTGCCCAGGATAGCAATCAACTAAGGGTAAATTGCCATATTTTTTAACAATAGATATATCTAGCCCAATACCATTATTTTTCCAACGGTGATGCAAAATTAATAGTGTATTTTCAATTCCTTCATGAATATCAACTAGTTTTTTATCTGCTTCATCGTGACGGGAAAAATTTCGCAATCCCAAAACAATTTCACGGATACGATTAGTACCCATATTCATTGAAGACAGGAGTTTAGAAAGATCATCGGTAATAAATCCTAAATCAATTTTTTCAGCAAAATCTTGAATTTCTGCTTGGGGGGTGGGATAGTGTTGCTGATAAAGGTGTAATAGGGTTAACATCTCTTGAAAGTATTCGTTAGCATAGGTTAAGTTGCCGTGAATAAAATTAACAGGATTGTTGATTTCATGGGCAACTCCAGCTACTAATTGTCCCAAGCTAGACATTTTTTCATTCTGGATCAGTTGAGATTGAGTTTGCTGCAATTTATGCAAGGTTTCGGTGAGTTTTTCGGCTTGAGTTTGAGCAGCTAAAGTAGCAGAGCGACTTTGGGTATAAAGTTGTGCATGATCGATGGCGATCGCTAGTTGATCGCAAACAGCTTGTAGCAGGCTAATTTCACTGTTAGTCCAAATGCGACCGCCACTACAATGACTGCACACAATTGCCCCAATCTCCCCGGAATTACTCTTAACTGGTAGCAGTAGTTGAGATGTGATGCCAAATTCAGTTAAAAGTTCTTGCAAATCATGATCGAGATGTGACTTGCTCTTAATATCGTTTATACAAATTAG
This sequence comes from Nostoc sp. UIC 10607, assembly GCF_047228265.1. NCBI lineage: Bacteria > Bacillati > Cyanobacteriota > Cyanophyceae > Nostocales > Nostocaceae > Nostoc > Nostoc sp. UIC 10607. Next base: position 2,323 of record NZ_JBIQNW010000044.1, read on the forward strand.
CTCTTGAGAGAGAAGTCTTTTGGTTAAAAAAGCACTTTTTTGCGGTGGAATACTGCCTAACATGGTTGGCAAGTTAGGGTTTCGCGCTTCATAACTAATAGTGAGGCTTGGCTGGGATGGGTGCGATAAGTAAGAAAGAAAGTAGCACCGATCAATTTGTAATAAACTACGAATTTCATTGACCGCAGTTTCTAGGATCATATCTAGGTCAAGAGAACTGCGGATTTGACTAGCTAGACGTAGTAATAAGGCTTCCCGACGGCTGAGGAGTTCTTCTCGCGCCAAGATGCGGTCAATAGCTACAGCAATATTATTAGCAATCCAATCTAATAGGTTATGAGTTGGTTCGGTAAATAATTGCTTGCTGAATAAAGCTATTATGCCAATTAGCTGCTGTTCTACTATCAGGGGATAAGCAGAAAATCTAACAATTGAGAATGTAGAATCGAGAAATTTTTCGGCATTATTGATTGATAACTGTTCGTTAACAATAGGTTGATGATTTTGAGTCATTAAGCCAATAATATTATTAGCTACAACCATGTGATTTGGGAAATCTTGTGTATCGCTCAAAGCACTGCAAGTAACGTCTGTACAATGAACACCAGCCTGTAATTGTAGCTGGTTTGTCTGTCGTTCAAATGTCCAGATACAAACAAAGGCAATATCAAGATATTGGGAAATAGTATTTGTACAGTTTTGCAGAATTTCTGCAAGTGTGCCACTTTGAGATAAGGCTAAACTGACTTCTGCACTCAAAACTGATAAGCGCGATCGCTCCAATAAAGCTAACTCTGAGAGCTTACGTTGTGTAATATCTGTACGAATTGATACATGTTGATAGGGTTTTCCATCTGGGTTCAACATTGGGGCGATCAAAGTATCCACCCAATAAAAACTGCCATCCTTGGCTTTATTTTTAATTTCTCCTTTCCATATTTTTGCTTGGGCAATAGTTTTCCATAAATTTGCAAAAAATTCTTTTGTATGATGTCCAGAATTGATAATACGATGATCTTGCCCTATAAGTTCTTCTCTAGAATATTTAGAAATCTCACAAAATTGGTCATTGACATAGGTTATTTTTCCAGTTTTATCAGTAATAGCTACCAGTGAATGGGCATTTAAGGCAAATTTAAAAGCTTCTAGTTCTTGGATAGACTTTTGTAACTCTATCTCATTCTGTTTATTAAGAGTAATGTCACGAGCTACTGCATAAATCAACTTTTCTTCGCTGAAGCCAGTTGCATTCCATGAGAACCATTTGTAAGAACCATCCCGACAAAGATAGCGGTTTTCAAAGCTGATTGCATCTACAGACTGTGTAATTTTTTGGGCTGCAACGATAGTGGATTCACGGTCATCAGGGTGAACAAATTCGATAAAAGGTTGGCTAATGAGTTGTTGCTCAGACCAACCTAGCGTTTTTGTCCATTTTGGGTTTAGATACTTAAAATAACCGTCAAAATTAGCAATACACAATAAATCTATAGAAAGTGAGAAAAATCGAGAGTATTTTTCTTCAGATTGTTTGTACCCAGATTTTACTAGTTTCATCAATTGTATAGATATCAAACTTTTTTGGTTATAGATAAGATAAATTAATACGCTTTTCGGAAATTTAATAACCATCTCAATGGGATATCATCGAGCAAGAAACTACCTAATATGAGTTCCCATGCAGACTGTTTATTTTACGAAAAATACGTAATAAAGGTGATAGCAGAGGCAAAAATTTTCTAGTAGTTTTACTGAAAAAACTAGCTAGTTATTAACTTAATTCCCTACTAAATAAAGGGTTCCCAAAAAAGGTGTAAAGTAAACATTTATATTTTGAATTAAAGATAAGAAGTGTTACGTAAGAGCAACAACTTTTATTTAACAGCATCAATCCTTTAATCTGCTTAAGATGGTTTTCCAGGTTATCGTGCTTTGCTATCTCTAGCTTGGCTAACGTGTGAGCGCTATTAACAGGACAAATACACTATGAATTGGGATGGCTGCGATCGCCAATTTCAAGACCCGTGTATTCAAACGATAACCGTAGATCACTCTAGAAGTTCCTAAGCAATACTGCCCCGCTTTCTGGCTTCTTTATACGAAGTTCCCACATTTTTCAGACCAGCTTTAATCATTTGTTGTTCGAGGAGGGCAAAAAAGCGTGCTCTATCACCACCCTTTACGACTGCTTGATTATGGGCTTCTGCGATCGCTACAGGGTAGCCATATCCTTTTTGGACTTGTGCTAGCATCAGTCCCAGCGCTTGGTCTAACATGGTTGCATTCTCTGCTACCCATGCCGGAACTTCGATTCGGGCAATTTCAGTGCCAACGTGGACGTAGCAAAAGTAAATAGTTTGGTCTCCGTAGAGTTCGAGAATGGGGGAATTACTGCGCCAAAGGGTGCTGCGTTGTCCTGGATTGAGTCGAGTTGCCCAAACAGAAGTATCTCGCAACTGTTCAAAAATTTTACAAGCTACTTTTTCTAGCTGGTTTGGGCAATAAGTTTTACAGTCTGGCACTGGATGAGGACAAGCTAACAACCGTAAAAAGTTCATTGTTTCGATGCTACGAGAAGCACTAAGATAACCCATCAAAGGAATTTTAGCCTCACGCATCTGCTGCCAAGCTTCCAGGATAGGGGGTAAAATGCGATCGCGTGCATCCAATGGCAACTGTTCTAAAAACCAGTAAACTAGGGAACCATCTACCATCGCCAATGCTGGTGCTTCGCCTTTCGCTGCACATGCAAGTTCTGCCAACACCGTTGTTTCTGAGGCAGTGCGACGGAAACTCATCCATTCTTCGGTTCTAATTCCCCACTGCCGAGACATGTATAAATCTTCCGGGCGATAAAATACCTCTGGCAAACTATCGAGTAACGGATGGCGATTTTGTCCGTAGTGTAAAACTACTCTGCCAATATTTAGGAGATAGCAGTAAGCAATTTCATGATGGTTAGGGGCAATTTGTGAACCATCAGTAGCGATGACAGTATGGATTTTTGGAGGAACTGGGATATCGATACAGGTTTCTAGCGGCTCAATTGGGGTAGCGTTAGCAAAAAGAATGCGATCGCGCCATTTTTCTTGGCGATCGATTAAATCTTGTTGAGACTCGTAAGCATTTTTAAGATGTTGTTGCGCCAATTCTAAACGCTGGCGACTGGCAGCAGCTTCTAAGGTAAGATGCTGACTTAAACCCTGCATTTGTCGCGCCAGTTTTGTCAGGTCAAGCATAGGATTTTAAATTTTATATTAAGATAAAATTGCAAATTTCGGCGTTTAAATCTCACACAAAGACGCAAAGATAACCTCTGCGTCTGTGTACTTCTATGTCTGGCGTGAGATTATCTTCATTTTTCAATGCCAAGCAGAGAAATCTTTGGCAAACTGAGACAGTGATACCAGATGAATTCGTGGATCATTTTGGGCGGCTTCCCGTTCTGCTTGGGTATTATAACCCCAGTCAGCAAGAAAGAGTTTCACATGTTCAAGGTCTGATTGCTGTTGGACTAACTGCAAAGTCTTGAGTCTATCTTCTACAAACCAAAGACTAACTTGGTTATCTCCTACTGCCTGGATTAATTCTCGCAGAATTTCATATTTAGGACGCTTGACTTCTTTACCAAAAATTGCTGCTGGTGCTAAGTTCACTCCTTCTTGTTGCAACAACTGCTGTACAAAACGCCCTTCTTTAGTTGTCACAATATATAGCTTAACCCCACTGTCAAGAGTTAATTTGATTTTTTCTATGACACCTGGATAAAATCTATGCAGACTTAGCCAACCGTCCAAATCGGTGGTAATCCATTCATCCCGTTGTTTATCTAGCTTTGCACCAATTTCTCTTGCTTGTATCTTGTCAGTTAACAAAAGTTGTGGGGCGATGCTTACCCATTCATGAAGAATTTTTTCATCAGGAATTCCATCTACCAACGCTTTGATTAAAACAGGCATTTCCCAACCTGTTTCAATTACAGGTCGTAGGCGATAGAATCTCAAAGCTAAATCATCTGGTGGTGCATCGTTAGCAGGAGACCAAATTTCACAGTAGGTACGCCATGCTACCTCAAAATATTCAATTAGTCCGTCGCAAATGACTCCATCAAAGTCTAGGGCTAAAATTGTGGGACTACCTGCTGTCATTGTTTTGAGGATGAAACTGCTGTTGCCAGCTTAACTGAACTAGCAATGATTTGTTGTATCAGAACTGTAAGCAGGAAAAATAGTCTGGATGATTGCAGGCGATCGCTCTACCACTCTTAAGTGAGTAACTCTTGATCGCATTCATGATTCCAAATTGCCTCGACCTTTTGCTTGCCAATGGTACCCCTGCGGGTACTATTACTTTGATAATCCGCAATGTCATTATTTAAATTCAGATTTCTCAGTGGAACTCCACTGACATATCAGAGGGAATTACCGGACTCCTAAAGGAAAAAACGATGCAAAATCTCCCTTTTGAATTTAGCCACGGCGGATATATCAAGGAAGAGACTGTGCAACAGAGAATAGCCTTACGTCCGCCAACGACTGAGGCGATTGATGTGGAGACAGATTTCGATTATCTCTTCCCAGATATAGCCAGAGATCCAAATAGTCTGCTTCCGGCAGACAATAACCAAGATATTATTAAAAAACTCAAAGAGCTAGGCGATGCAATAATTGACAGAGAAGGCCCTGAGCTTGAGGACGCTAACTCAAAAATACCTCCGGTTTATACTTACTGGGGACAATTTATCGATCATGATATTACTGCCAACACTGATCGGGCTGTCACAGACCTCCAAGCTGATATTACCAAAGACGATTTCAAGCCTCTGTCACCCGACTTCATAACCGATAAACTCAAGAATCTGCGTCGCCCCACTTTCGATCTTGACAGTGTTTATGGTGACGGGCCAACTCTAGACCCTAAAAACCCCACGGAAGCAAAAGACTTTTATCAAGAAGACGACCCAGTAAAACTGAAAGTTGGGCAAAACGCTGAACAAAATGCTAACGGCGACCCGATTCCTGGTGCCAAAATCCCACCAGAAAAAGATTTATCGCGCGACCTGCCACGTAATAACAGAATAGCTGCGATCGCCGACAGTCGCAACGACGAAAATCTGATTGTGGCACAGTTCCACACTGCCTTTCTGCGTTTCCACAACGCAGTAGTTGACTGGGTGCGGAAGAACGAACCGAAGAATGCCAAAGACAATAAAAAATTATTTGTTCGGGCGCAGACTCTGGTTCGTTGGCACTACCAGTGGCTTGTCGTCAATGATTTCCTTAAAACAGTGACTGCAAAAGGGACAGTGGACAACATCCTCCGCGATGGGCTGAAATTCTACCATCCCCGGCATGGAAATCTTTTCATGCCTCTAGAATTTTCCGTTGCAGCTTACCGTTTTGGACACAGTATGGTGCGGGCTGCTTATGACTACAACCGCAATTTTACAGACCAACCAGGAGCGCTGACAGATGCAACGTTTGTTTTACTTTTTGCTTTTACGGGAAAACGTGATATGGGCGGCCCGCCAGGCCCTGGCCCATCCAATACTCTACCTTTTAACTGGATTATTGAGTGGGATCGCTTTGTTGACAAAGAAAGCGCTGCCAAAAGGCAGAGAAATTCTGCACGAAAAATCGACACGCATCTTGCATTTCCTTTGTCAGAACTACTTAATGAAGGCAATGATGCACAACCTCCTATTCAACAACTTCTGAAGCACCTTGCTAAACGGAACCTATTACGTGGATATTTCCTCAGCATTCCCACCGGACAGAGCCTAGCTAAAAAACTAGGTATCAAAAAACTGACAGTGGAGGAACTTAAACAAGGTAATTCACCAGAATTGAATCAAGCCCTCGAACCTTTCCTAGAAAAGACTCCAGCGTGGTATTACGTACTGAAGGAATCCGAAGTTCGTGCAAAGGGTGACTCTTTGGGCGAAGTTGGTAGCCGCATTGTTGCTGAAACCATCATCGGCTTAATTAAGAACGACCGATCTTCCTACCTCAATGAGCGTGAGCATGGGCATGACCATGAGCACGAATTTGCTCACAAGTATGATCGGGTTTGGAACCCCTCCAAAGGTGTCAAGCTAGCAAATGGTGGTGAAATTCGTGTGATTAGTGATTTCCTGAAGTTTGCCGGAGTGCTGCCAGCATCGTCTTGTTAAGTACTGAATAACGCAGCGCCTCATGGTTAGCAAATGTGTGTAGAGACTTTCCAATACAAAGTCTCTACACGCCGAAAAATCACTGTAATTCAAAGATTATGGTGTGAGCTTTCTGTTGCTCAAAGTAAAAATACCGTATCTAGGACTGAATAATAACGCCAAAATAAAGAATCCCGATACTACTAAAACGATCGCAGGGCCAGAGGGCAAGTTATAAAAGTAGCTGAGGTACATCCCGCTAATACTAGAAATTACACCAATTACCGCCCCCAAAATCATTACATAGTTGAGACGTTTAACTAATAAATAGGCGGTTGCTCCTGGTGTAATCAAAAGTGATAATACTAAAATTACACCTACAGCTTTCATGCTGGCGACTATTGTTAAAGCTATTAGCACCATAAGCCCAAAGTTCAGCCGATTGACGGGCAAACCTGCGGCTTGAGCGCCTAAAGGATCAAAGGTGTAAAATAAAAGTTCTTTATATAATAAAACAACAACTATTAAAACAATAGCGGCAATAATAGCAGTATCGCGCACTTCATCAATGGTAACGCCGAGAATATTACCAAAAAGGAAGTGATTTAAGTCTATTTTGTTATCTTTTTGAATAACAGTAATTAGGGTGATGCCCAAGGCAAAGAATGCTGAAAATACTATGCCCATTGCCGCATCTTCTTTGATTGGCGATTGCACTCTAATCCAAGCGATCGCCATTGTACTCAAAACTCCGGCAATAAATGCCCCAACATATATATTTGCTCCTACCATAAAAGCGATCGCTAGTCCAGGCAAAACTGAGTGACTAATAGCATCACCCAGCAATGCTAGTCGTTGCACCATCAAGTAGCTGCCTACAACTGCACACAACATCCCAACTAAAATCGCAATCACGAGCGATCGCTGCATAAAGCCATACTGCAACGGCTCAATTAATGCTTGTAACATAAAAATGTCTTAAATTACGAATTACGAATTATTCATGCAGCATCCGAAAAGTACATTACTTTACCGCTATAAGCACGATGTACATTCTCTTCTGTGAGTACTTGTTGCCGTGAACCTGTGGCGATTAATTCACGATTTAATAATATTAAGTCATCGAAGTGAGCGATTGATTCCCCTAAGTCATGGTTGACTACTAGCACGATTTTGTTATCGGCGGCGAGTTCATGGAACACTTCAAAAATCACTGACTGGGTTTTTTGATCAATACCTACTAGAGGTTCATCAAAGCAGAAGATTTCTGCTTGCTGTGTTAAAGCACGGGCTAAAAATACCCGTTGTTGTTGTCCTCCTGATAATTGTCCAATGGGGCGATCGCAATATTCGCTCATTCCAACTCTTTCTATGGCATTTTTTGCTACTTGGCGACTAACTGCCGAGAAGCTACGCAACCAGCCTGTCTTCTTTACTCTTCCCATCATGACTACATCCCAGACGGTGGCGGGGTAAGTCCAGTCAATTTGGCTACGTTGTGGTACATAAGCAACTTTCTCTAGTTGTTGCATCAAGGGTTTGCCTTGGCATAGCACCGTACCACTACTGACAGGAACCAAGCCTAACATTGCTTTCATCAGCGTACTTTTACCGGCACCGTTGGGGCCAAAAATACCCGTCAGTTTTCCAGGTTTGACGATACAGTTAACGTCCCTTAAGGCTTCTTGTGTCCGGTAGTATACCCCTAGATGGGCAACGCTAATTGCTGCTTTGGAACTCATATCAAAAGCTTTAATAGTTTTTGCAGGCATTTCCTCTATTTTTGTCTGGGATAAGCGAGATTTTGCAGGAAAAGAGACGTTTTTCATAATCTGGTTTAAATATTTATTTCTTGAGCTTACTATAAAAATGAGAGAAATATGAAAAAATCTATAATTAGATGTAATATCCAAGATAAATGAAACTAATACTAGAGATAGAGACTACTAATCCTTACGGCAAGGAAATAATCAGCAGGATGAAGGGAAAAATTCTTTTCCGGCTTTGTTTGGGAATACTTATGCCTTTGGCATTACTCAGTTGTACCCAGAAAGACTCTAAGTTCAACACTGCCAAGGGAGATAAGCCGCGAGTAGTTGCAACTAGTACTATCATTGCTGATTTGGCACAAGAGGTTGCAGGAGATGAAATTCAACTAAGTGCAATCTTGAAACCGGGTACTGATCCTCATGTTTACGAACCAGTACCAGCAGACAGTAGAGTTTTGGAAGAAGCTGACTTGATTTTGTATAACGGCTACAACCTGGAACCGGGGTTGATTAAATTAATGAATGCTTCTGGTGGTAAGGCGCAAAAATTAGCTGTGGGGGAAGCAGTCAAATCTTTGCAGCTTGATAAAGGTAAAGGAGAAGTTGTGCCAGATCCGCACGTTTGGGGTAGTGCAGAAAATGCGATCGCAATGACGAATGCGATTCGGGATGGGTTGATTGAGTTATCACCTGAAGATAGAGAAAAATTTACTCAAAAGGCATCGCAACTTACTAATGAATTAAAACAATTGCATAGCTGGATAAATCAACAGATTCAAACTATCCCCACAGATAAGCGGAAACTAGTGACAACCCATGATGCATTCCAATATTATGGACGTGCTTATGGGATTGCGATCGCAGGTACTTTAATTGGCATTAGTACCGAAGAACAACCAAGCGCTCAAACAGTCCAGCGATTGGTAGAGTCAATTAAAAAAATCGGTGTTTCTGCAATTTTTGCTGAGACTACAATTAACCCCGCTTTAATTAAAACTGTTGCCCAAGAAGCAGGGGTGAAATTAGCGCCAAATCAACTCTATTCTGATTCAATTGGTGCCAAGGGAAGTCCAGGAGATTCTTACATCAAAATGATGGAGGCGAATACCCGCACAATTGTAGAAGCATTGGGGGGGAAATATACGCCATTTCAACTAAAGAAGTAAATTCATCAAAATTAATATCTAACCTAAGACATGTTTTGCTCAAATCTCTTCTCAAAGTCTCTCCAGAGAAAGAACTATTTGTAACTTCGATTTTCTACAGTGTTATTAGTAAAGCTACATTGTTGAATACCTGAAAAACCATGACTGATAAAAATCAAGAAAATCAAATTAATCAACCAGTAAGTGAAGATACACATTTACGAGAAGAACCGAACGTCAAAGAAAGAAACTTAACAGCGAATCCAGGAGATAGAATCGCTGATGAGTCTCAATCTATTGAAGAAAAAGCTCAACAGGTAGCTGTGGATGATGTACCAGACATTACAGGTGACAAGATTACAGTCCCAACTTATTTCGTTGTAGATGAACCCGACGGCGAAAAGAAAGCACTCCACCACGTTAAAGATGCTGAAGAGATTTCTGACGTAATTCGGCAAGCACGAGTTGACGAAAATGGAAATCGAATTTGGTGGTAGCCGTTCATTGAATAGAAACGGGGACACAGGGACACAGAGAGTTCTTTCTTTGCGTCCTCGTATCTGTCTTTTTTGAGCAAGTTAGTCTATTTAGTGAGGCAAACAAAATCTGGAAATTCTGCCAGGATCAATGGTGATGGCAAATGTCACAACTACCAAAGAGTTGAAATATTGGAGTACGCCAGAAATTAAAAATAAAATTTTAGAACTTGTTAAGGGCCACAATGTAGAGCCGTTAAAAGTCAAAGTAGAATTTTATAAAAATGAATTAGCACCATATTTTACAGAGTTGAGCAGACGTAACCCGTTTGATAAGGTTGCAGAGCAAGTGGCGATCATCACGGGAGACAATTGTCGAATCGAAATTTAAAGAAGCAACACCAAATATAGAGTTACAGCAAGAACTCAAATTAAAAGATATGGACAGAAATACTGTCAAAAAATTTGAAAAAGCTTACCTAGCTACTTCTTTTTTAGAGCATATATATATAGATAATGACTTTCGGTTAGTTAAGAGTCAACGAGAAGCAACACAGCGGCCAAGTTATACCATTGCTGTTCGCAAACGTTGAACTAACAAAATTTTTTAATGCTATGCCACCACTACAACGACAAGTTACTTCTAGCGACAGCTATAACTACCTGCTATTCTTGCCCGGTGGGGTACATCCAGACGGAGGCGATGGCGTTCCGCCCACCGTAGGCGATGTCTACGACGGGCTACGCCTACGCAACGAAACACAAGAGCTACTTTTGCCAACGATCCTGTTTTTACATGGCGCAGGTGAGAGAGGTTCTAACTTAGATAATGTGAAAAGGCACGGTGTCGCCAAGATTGTAGAACAACAGTCGGATTTCCCCTTTATTGTCATTTCACCCCAATGTCCGCAGGGTGAATATTGGAATGTAAAGCGATTAGGTACCCTTCTTGATGAGGTTATTGCATCCTATCCTGTTGATCCAAATCGAGTTTACCTAACCGGCTTAAGCATGGGTGGTTACGGAACATGGCATTTAGCAGCAGTTCAGCCAGAACGATTTGCTGCGATCGCGCCTATCTGTGGCGGTGGTAATCCACAAGCAGCACGTAAACTGAAAAATCTTCCTGTGTGGGCGTTTCACGGAGCCAAAGATAATGTAGTTCCCTTAAGTGAGTCAGAAATCATGGTTTCTGCACTCAAAGCCTGTGACGGGAATGTAAAATTTACAGTTTACCCAGAAGCCAATCACGACTCGTGGACGCAGACATATAATAATCCAGAGTTGTATGAGTGGTTTTTACGGCATCAGCGACAGAAGGCAGTAAATAAAAGCTCTTAAACAATATTTAGTTTAATTAACTGAAAAAATCTTCATAGCCGACGATCGCAGATGCGCCCCTTTGTGAAGCTTCGGATCTATCGTTTATAGCGATCGCAATAAAACGAAGCAGCATCGTTACCGGAAAGCTGTGAGTTAAATTTGCCAGAATTTACGCAAGGTAGATTGCTACAACTTCAACATATTTTCATCAAAAATACTTTTTAGCGCCCAAATATTAAAACTTTTAAGAAGTCGTCACTTGCACATTTGACATCAGAATATATAGCTTCAATAATGTTTTTACGTAAAAATCCATACTTGTATAGGAATCCTATTTGATTTTTGCTAAATATACTGAGAGTCAAAACCCTGGCTAGCTCTCAGTCAGCTTGGCTTTTACAAATCAAATGAGATTGCTATATCAACTGGCATTAATAGGGTTGCATTATGCTTTTTTTAAATTCACCAACTAGCTTAAAAACTAGCCAAAAAAACAATAAAATATGCAGAAGTTTTTGGACTCATAGTAACATTGTGCTGCTCACTGGATATTTAATCACTTTACCGATTTGTACATTGTTAACTTTATCCTTATTATTGCCCTTATTAACTGCTAGCTTATTCGCTCCCATTGGAACCTCGCACCACTCTACATCGATTCCTTGGATAGATGATGCATCTGAATGTGAACATACTGGCAGAAACTGGCGCGATCGCAAGTGTTGGGATCATCAACATAATCCCATGTACTAAAATGAGATACAAACTCTTTTGACAATTGCCTAATTTGACAAAACAGGCAAACAGCCGAGGAATTAGATCAAAATGGATATGTAGCCTGTTGTTTGTCCAACCTTGAATCAACCTAACTTCGTGCGCAATCTGCAAGAAACTCATTTAAATCGTGCCCGCGCCAGTCTCAGACAAGCGCTGTCTTGGTATGGATATCTTCGCAAGTCAGGGCAGTTGTCATCTAACCCAGAATTAGTAGGTTTGATGAAACCAGAATTGGAAGCTTTGAATTCCACACTCAACAAACTGGATTCTAACGTCATTAGAATTGCCGCTTTTGGCTTGGTGAGTCGGGGAAAGTCAGCAGTTTTAAATGCCTTGCTGGGAGATAAGATTCTGCAAACTGGGCCTCTGAACGGTGTCACTCAATGGCCCCGTTCCGTCCGTTGGCAGCCAGGAGGTAAGGTACTAGTAGAGTTAATTGATACCCCAGGATTAGATGAAATTGAGGGTGAGTCACGGGCGGACATGGCACGAGAAGTCGTGCATCAGGCTGATTTGATTTTGTTTGTTGTGTCTGGTGATATCACACGCACTGAGTATCAAGCACTCCTGGAATTAAGGCAAGCACAAAAACCTCTGATTTTGGTGTTTAACAAAATTGACCTTTACCCAGATACAGACCAGGGAGCAATTTATCAAAATTTGCAACAACTGGGTGCTGGACATCCTGAAGCAAAACCTCTACTACCGGATGAAATTGTGATGGTGGCGGCGGAACCAGCACCAATGGAAGTACGGGTTGAATGGGCTGATGGGCGTGTTAGTTATGAATGGGAGACACCACCGCCACAAGTAGACGAACTCAAACAGACAATTCTGAATATTCTCAATCGAGAAGGGCGATCGCTGCTGGCTTTAAATGCACTCATTCAAGCACGGGATGCAGAAGCCGCGATCGCTCAAAAAACCATCGATTTACGCGAACAAGAAGCCGAAGATATCATTTGGCAATTTACCAAATACAAAGCTTTGGCAGTAATGCTCAATCCCATCGCCTTCTTAGACATTCTTGGCGGGACTGTCGCCGATTTGGCTTTAATTCGCGCTCTAGCTAGATTGTATGGTTTGCCGATGACTAGCTATGAAGCCGGGAAAATTTTAAAAACGATTTTATTTAGTTCTGGTGGCTTGCTACTGGGAGAATTAGGTAGCAGTTTGCTTTTGGGTTTAAGTAAAAGTACTGCTGCAATAACCAGCGGTGACAATCCCAGCAATATTACTGCCTTTGCTGGCAGTGCGATCGCTCAAGCTGGTATCGCTGGTTATGGTGCATACTCCGTTGGCAAAGCCGCTCAGGTGTATCTCGAAAAAGGCTGCACTTGGGGACAGTTGGGCGCTAGCAGCGTCATTCAAGAAATTCTCTCTCAAGTTGACCAAAATACAATTCTGTATCGCTTGCGACAAGAGTTAGGCATAAAATATTGAGAATAAATAAAAATTGTTTCCTTTTTGTTGCCGTTTATAAGTGATTATCAACTTCTATCAAACTCTTCTGACAATTGACTGACATTCCGAATTTGGAATGCAAGACTGAAAAGATGACCACCTCTACTAGTGATTCCAATTAGTGGAATTCCCCTAGCTTTTTAAATCAAAGGTGACAAGAGGGCAATTCCCACTCAAATTACCTAAAAAGATGACGGTGTTCACCACCACCTCTTATGGGAAGCCTATCTAAACTGGAAATGTGAGGTTCCTGGGGTCATTGAAAGCTCACAGTGAATATCTATACTCTGTAAATTAAAGGTAAAAGTATCATGACAACTACCCTAAACTCATTTGAAACTGCTGGGGCGACAAATCTTGAAGAAGCTATTACTGAAGCCATTACTGAAGCCCGGACAACTTGTGAGCTAAATGGCAGTGATTCTGCTGGTTGTGCCGTAGCCTGGGATATTGTGGAAGAATTACAAGCTGAAAAAGCTGATCAACAGCAAGCAAAATCAAAGAAAACCTCTTTGGATAATTATTGCGATCGCCATCCAGATTCCGTAGAATGTCTAATTTATGACGTTTAACTTTTCCGTAAATCAGTTGTTGCTGACTGCGTTATTTGCTTAATTGCTTCTAAATCAGGTAGTGGTGTTTCACTTTCCATTCCCAACCACAAAAGATATTCAATATTCCCAGCCGGGCCAGTGATCGGCGACCAAGTTAAGCCTTTGTATTTCCATCCTAATTGGTGCGCTGCTTGCAACACCTGGAAAATGGCATCAGCTTGGTCGTTTGGATCACGCACAACGCCTTTTTTACCCACACGGGATCTGCCAACTTCAAACTGTGGCTTGACTAATAACACAGCTTCCCGGTTCGCTTGAGTTAACTGCCATAAAGCAGGCAGAATCTTGGTTAAAGAAATAAACGATACATCGACCACCGCCAAATCAGGAATCGGGTCATCGTCGCCATATAGCTCATCTGGTCGTAGTTGCCGTAAATTGGTGCGTTCCCGCAAAATCACCCGCGAATCATTTCGTAACCGCCAGTCAACTTGCCCGTAACCGACATCAATTCCGTAAACTTGTTTTGCTCCAGCTTGTAAGAGGCAATCAGTAAAACCACCAGTAGAAATCCCACCATCTAAACAAATGCGTTCTGCTACGGGAATGGCAAATACTGATAAAGCTTTAGAGAGTTTTTCACCGCCTCTAGAAACAAAAGGCGATCGCTCTTTAATGTTTATTTGCGCTGCAATATCAACTTCTGTACCAGGTTTATCAACTAACTGCTGATTAACAGTAACTTCCCCCGCCTGAATTAGTCGTTGTGCTAAGGCGCGAGAAGAACATAAATTTAGCTCTACTAATAGTGTATCGAGTCGCTGTTTAGCCAATTAACTAGACTCTCCTGGTAAGATTAAAGTCAAAGCACGATTGATAATTTCTTCTTGGTTAACCAGCTTTTCTAATTCTTGGGCTTCATAACGACCTTCTTCTATTTCTAAGGAAGCCTCATCAATGGCATTTAAATAGGCTTCTGCTAAAATTTCTAATAATTCTTCTGGTGTAAGATAATAGCCTCCAGCTTTGCGTCGCTTGTTTTCCCGCTGAATTTCCCGAACCGAATTCCGAATAGAGACTTCCCAAGAGCGAGTCGTGCGATTTTCAGCTTGTTGTTTAATCAGATGCAACAGCAAAATCACTGCATAGCTACGAATCGTCTTGATGATATCATTTCGGCTCATCTCCTCTAATTCTTCAACTATAATCAATGCTCCTTGAACATCGCCCTTAACAAGCAAGTCTTTCAGAGTGAATAATTCTTCCATAATCAGCGCCTCAAACATCGGCAACTTCTATTGTGGCTTATAGCGGTTCTAGTCTAGATAAGATAGGCTAATGCGTTTCATCTAGGAGCGATCGCTACTTAATGTATTATTCTTTGCAAATACACAATATTCAGATAATTAAGATACAGCAAAACCCGTGTATTGTCGTAGTTCAGCAGGATGGAAACCCAAGACAGTATCTTCGCGCAAAATACCCGCTTCTAATAATGCCTCTGCTACTGGCTGGGAAGTACCATCATATTGAATCCACACTTTATCATTAATAATATCTATATGTACCACCGAACCGTGTACGCGGCGCACTCCATCCCAACCGACATGTAACACTTCGTAGTGGTCTCGCTCCGAGTCAATGACTGCTTCTGTCTCTATTTGACCGTTAGCAGGTTTGTGACTAGCATAGTCAAATATCAACTGACGAATAATTTCACGATACCGAGCTAGCTTATCCATCTGATAATCCTTTCTAGTTGCTCGTCAAAGACAATTAGGTTTATTCCTATACTATTAAGAATTAGCTGACCAAAGCGTTCGGAAAATATACCTTCGTAAACCCGCTTGGGAACTGCTAAATAAAGTTGGCGTTTTGGTTGTAGTTCTTTAAGCACGCTGCGATAAACTTCATTGAGACGACAAATAGTTTTTTGCTTTAAGAAAAGTAAACGCACCTTGCCAATCAAGCCAAAGTGCGATGTCTGTAAAGTATGCTTACGCAAACTTTGTTTGTATAGTTCCGCGATTTTTAGTCACCAAGGCTAGATGCTAAATATCCTGTTCGCTCAACTCGCGTGTGATGTGATCAAAAGGTTCATCCACAAAAGCAGTATTAACCACACCTGCTGCTGCTACTTGCTCCTTAATCAGATCCTTGAGAATCTGGATACCGCGAACCGTAGGCCCAATAGGTACTCCTAGAGAATTGTAAGTTTCTCGTAGCCCTTGTAGCACTCGTTCATCCAACACATTTGTATTTCCTGCAACCAGCGCATAGGTGGCGTAGCGCAGATAGTACTCCATATCCCGCAGACAAGCTGCATAACGACGAGTTGTATAAGCATTTCCACCAGGGCGAATCAATTCTGGCAGTTCTTCAAATAACCTCAAACCAGCTTGCTTGACAAGTGCAGCCGCATTAGAATTTATCGCCGCCGCTGCTTGTACTCGTGCTGTACCACTGTCAAAGTAAGACTTCAGGCTATCGATCGCATTCCGGTCAAAATACCGACCAGCTAAGTCATAATTCTTAATTAAACTTGTTACCGCATCGCGCATTCCTTCTTCTCCCAATCATTACTATTTATGGTTTGATATTTATTTGGCTGCACTTATGCACCAGTAAATTTTTGTGCTATTAAAAATAGATTCGGCACAAAAACAATTTATCCACTATCTATGGATTCTATGCCAAAGTTGACCCCTATATGATGAACTTTCCAGTTTTGTACAGATGATCCCTGAAAGGTTAATATAACCTGATAATCCAGATATCTGTAGCACAAACTACAAAATCAGCTAATGTCTAGTATTTAAGATATTTCTGGTGTGTCACGGTCTGATTGAGATCAGCAGGGTTAGGATGCAATGTAAGATTCTGGGTTTACTTTAGGAAATTGGTAGAGAAGGAGTAACAATGACAACACCACAAGAACTCTTGAAGAAAATTCAAGATGAAAAAATTCAGCTGATTGATCTCAAATTCATCGATACAGTAGGGACTTGGCAGCACCTCACACTGTACCAAAATCAAATCGATGAGACTGCATTCACTGATGGCGTAGCTTTTGACGGTTCCAGCATTCGGGGTTGGAAAGCGATCAACGAATCGGACATGACAATGGTACTCGACCCCAACACTGCTTGGATCGACCCATTTATGGAAGTCCCGACACTAAGTATAATTTGTAGTATTAAAGACCCCCGCACGGGTGAACCGTACAACCGTTGCCCACGCGTTATTGCCCAAAAAGCAATAGATTACCTGGTTTCCAGTGGTCTTGGTGATACAGCCTTCTTTGGCCCTGAAGCTGAGTTCTTTATCTTTGATAGTGCTAGGTTTGCCCAAACTGCTAACGAAGGCTATTACTTCTTAGACTCCGAAGAAGGTGCTTGGAATTCCGGTAAAGCCGGTACAGATGAAAAACCCAACTTGGGTTACAAACCACGCTTCAAAGAAGGTTATTTCCCAGTTTCACCAACGGATTCTTTCCAAGATATCCGTACAGAGATGCTGTTGACAATGGCAGAATTAGGTGTGCCCATTGAAAAGCATCACCACGAAGTTGCTACTGGTGGTCAGTGCGAACTAGGTTTTCGTTTTGGTAAATTGATCGAAGCGGCTGACTGGTTGATGATTTACAAATATGTCATCAAGAACGTTGCCAAGAAATACGGCAAAACCGTCACCTTCATGCCAAAACCGATTTTTGGCGATAACGGTTCGGGAATGCACTGTCACCAGTCTATTTGGAAGGATGGCAAACCTCTGTTTGCAGGTGATAAGTATGCTGGTTTGAGCGATATGGCGTTGTACTACATTGGTGGTCTTCTCAAACACGCACCAGCGCTCTTGGCAATTACCAATCCTAGTACCAACTCATACAAGCGCTTAGTACCTGGTTATGAAGCTCCTGTTAACTTGGCTTACTCCGAAGGGAACCGTTCTGCTTCTATCCGTATTCCTCTATCTGGTAAGAACCCCAAAGCCAAGCGTTTAGAATTCCGTTGTCCAGATGCTACATCTAACCCCTACTTGGCATTTGCTGCAATGCTTTGTGCTGGTATCGATGGCATCAAGAACAAAATACATCCTGGTGAACCCTTAGATAAGAATATCTATGAACTCTCTCCAGAGGAGCTTGCAAAGGTTCCCTCAACTCCAAGTTCTTTAGAACTGGCATTGCAAGCACTAGAAAACGATCACGGTTTCTTGACAGAATCAGGCGTATTCACGGAAGACTTTATCGAAAATTGGATTGACTACAAGCTTAACGAAGCCAAGCAGTTGCAGCTGCGTCCTCATCCCTACGAGTTTTACCTCTACTACGATGCTTAATGAAGAGTCGTATCTAAGTAAAAAGTAATAAGTTTTGCCACCCTAAAGTAGAGGGTGGCTTTTTTTTCCAGACTTGTCAGTTGAGACATTCAATCAAAAAATCCAACTTATGACTCCTGAAACTTAGCTCATAGAAGCATGGCTGGGGCCATAAATCATCCGACTGCTAGCATCTACCTTCCCTTGAATTGGGTTCCAGTAGTGAGATACTTCTTCAGGAAGACCAAGTTCTTGTGCCGCACGCATCAGCATTGATTGTTGGCGATTCTTGACTTGTTGATGTTCACGCACCATTAATGCACGAGATTTATCTGCAATAGACATAACCATAGTCCTCTCTATTTCGTGAATATATAATTTTTGGTTCTTTCTATAAACTACTATAACAAAAATTCTGTAACATAGGCTACTTTTTACATAAATTTATATTTGCTTTTGTTGACAATCTCAGATATTTTTTCCCAAAGCTGGAAAAATCTTCCCTAATCTACCTTTAATGTCTAAAAACATCTGACTTCGGATTTATCTCACCTCAAAAACACACCTCTCTGAAGACGGAACGTTTATTCGTTACTCTTATTTACACTTAAAAGGTCTGAGACTTAAGTGCAACTCAAGTGATTAGTTTTTGTAACCTTTACTCTTTTTTTCACTGACGCGGCACAAATACAGTAGTTGCAAAAAATTAAGTTACGATCAAATACATATTTACAAAAATTTACATAATCTATGACAGTTACCTACCCACGTAAATTTCAGAATGTTTTGGGTGCCAGAGAGGTATTGAAACGGGTAGTATGCGATCGCGAAATCCATCTAATTACCCTCAACCGCTACCGTTACAGTGAACAACGCAGTTGCAAAGACCTGACTGACCTAATTGAAAAACTGAATGGACAGCCACGGGAACTGGTGCGGGATTTGTCTCATCACATTTCGGATGAAGCTCGTCATGCCATGTGGCTGACTGACTTGTTGGCAGAACTGGGAGCAGATATTGGTAAGCCGCCCGGTTCTTCCTATATCAATGAATTTGAACGCCTGCTCGACCACGAACAACAAGATCCAGTCCAAAACCTTGAAGATTTCGTGATTTCTTCCCTTGCTGCAATTAATGCCACAGAAAAACGGGGCTGTGAGTATTTTTCTGCCCACATTTATGCACTCAAGCAAGCACCGGAGACAGAAGAAAACATCAAAATTCGGGAAACGATTGAAAAAATTCTCCCAGAGGAAGCAGGACATGTCCGGTGGGGTAATCGCTGGCTAGGAGAACTTGCACGTAAGAGTCCAGAACATCAGCAGAAAGTAGAGCAAGCCAAGCAAAAATATACTGCAATTGAACAAGCGGCTTTTGAAGCTGGAATGGATATCACCTTGGGAGCCGAACTGCGACGAGTTGCCAACCTGGTGGAAGTGGCAAATACCATGCCGCTTTGGCAACGTCCCCAGTACCTGATGGAACGTTTACCCCAGACTTTGCTAGCGCCTGAGTTGCAATTTACTAGGATGCAGGCTGCACAAAAGGCTTGGCAGCGCGATCCACAGATGTTTATTGAGAAGTTTGTGCCGATGTTCCTCAACGGCATCCAGGGAAGAGAAAATAACCGCAAGAAAACATCTGTATGAAATAAATTGGGCATTGGGAAAGAAGAAGCAGGAGAGAGTGTCAATTCCCCCTGCTCATTGCCTCCTTCCCCTCTGCCTCTTAAAATTCCCCATTCCCTTTTCTTTAAATAAAATTCATCTAAAAAGGGCAAATGCAAAATTTTGCATCTGCCCTTGGGTGTAGAATAATAAAGATGACTAAGATCGTCTAGCAAATCCCTCTTAATATTTATTTTGTCGGGAGCTATCTACGAGGAGAACGAAGCAGGGTGTAAGAGTAGGTCAAGAATAGTAAGATTCGTTGCCAAATGCAATATAACTTGTACTACTTATGCGAATCTATGCCCTAGATAAGCTCAGATGAAACGAAAGGGATTTTATGCTTCGGTAAAAGACGCTAAACAGGTGTCGGAGTGAAGATCAATTAGTTGCTGATGTAGATAATCAGCTACTTAATGTATGAGAAAACCTATTGGGGAATAAAGTGGAGTTGGCTTAAGGCTGTTTCCTCAACAAGCAAAATGTTTGAATTAAATGTGCTTTAGATTAACTGATAGCCTAAGTAACATCTATTTCTAGAGCCGTTGAGGATTGAGACACAGAGCTTCCCAGGAATATGAGCAACAGTGGTGTAGCTTTTGAGGAGTTGGTAATGCTGTTGATCAAGGCACTTAATTTAATTTGCGTTTTGATCGCTAGGATTGAGACCAACTTATGATATACAAAGCTTGCAGTTGAAATACTAAGCGATCGCTGAAGATTTTCGTGTGTCAACTGTATATATCTCTGCCAGAAAAGCTGTGCAAAAGACTTTAGCACAACATCGTGTTTTCTGGTAATTTGGTTCCTTTGAAAAAAAAGGCATTACCCTAGGGTAGTTAAACCACAGCATAGATATTTCCGGATTTTTGCGTCACTTCTCTGCGTCCACTACCGCGATGACGTGGCGCATCATCTGGATTTTGTTCAGATGCCGCCGAGAGCCACTGTTCCGAAGCAGACGTGGAAAGCAGCCCATAGGATAAGTGATTGACCATTGCTTGGTAGTTAGAAGCTAAGGGGCCGAACACCAGACTCGAGACTAAAAGTGAAATGGCAGCACGCATAGCAGATGTCTATTTTGGAACTCTCCACTTCACTGATACTTAGCTTTTTGATTAATATCCGGACAATTCACCAAAAAGTATTGTGTTTTACTGAAAATAAACTCTTCTTATCCTCCGTTTAAATGTTCGACTAATAACCAATTACCAAAGTGGTTCTGACGACCCCACAATGTAACTAATTGTTCGTGAGGATAAGCGCGTAATTGCTCGTCGATATGCGATCGCAAAGTCACAAGCTGCCAATTTTGACCTTGATATGCGGTTGGTGCTGTGACAGTGAATCTGTATTCCTGCTGATCCAAGCGGTAAAAAATGCCTTTAAAACAGTTACTTTCCTGAATTAATACCTTGCCAAAAGCAGAGTCAGGGTTCTCATCCCACGATGGGCAAGGGCAATTACCATTAGCTGGATAGGCTTGTGGGTTATTTAAGTAATACAGTTGCCAATGCAGCCAATCCGAACGATTGGGTGGAAGATTAAACAAAGGAATAATTGCTGTTTTTGAGCGATTATCTTCCAATAAAGCTGTTTGCAGCGCCCTAACAGGTAAATCCCTTGGCTGGCAGTTTAACTCAACACACATCGCTGCTGCCATCCCTGCTGCTTGACCAATGCCCATAACCACGGGTTGTAATCTGGTGGCCCCATTGGCAATGTGGGAGACAGAAATATTTTTTTCACAAACCAAGAAACCATCTGTTGTGGCTGGAATTAAGGAACTGTAGGGAATTGTAAAGGGAGTTCCAGTCCAACGTCCCCCCCATCGGATAGATTTAGTTTGCAGTGGGAACTGAACACCAGGATAATGATGGTCATTAGCATAGTTACCAACAGCGATCGCTTCTCCTGTCGGAGAGGCTTCGCGTAGCTTACTTCCACGAAGTGGTACGCAAAACCTCGCATCATTAAATATAGATGCAACTCTACCTCCAGCAATCGGCAAAATATCCTGTTCTCGGACAGTAGTTAGCCCTACTAAGCGGCGGCTTTCCCGGTAATAGGGATGTAGTGCAAAAGCTGTAGGGGTGTGAGGAAATACTTTTTCTGCTAAACCATAGCGACGACCAAGCTGATTTTGGATAAAATGGGCAAAGTTTTGGCTGTGCCAGCGAGATTCTTGGATGAATTCACCTCTGGTTACACCTGACTCTATCAACCGCCCTACTCCTTCGCCGTAGTCATTGCCACAGATTGGCCAATTAATCATGAATCGGCCACCAGGCAAACGTCCATAGTTCAAAAACGTCTCTGCTCCATAGCTATCCCAAGCACCTGTAAACTGGGATGGATTATAGTTAGGCGCAGCCGGAATTTCTGGTGCCGCAGCTACGCCCGTCGTAGACATCGTTTCACCAAAATCTTGCATAATCACTACATAAGTGGGCGCTTGCACCGGATATCTCTTGGTTAGAGAGTTAAAAGAGACTGGAGCGCTGGGTTCTCCCCACTCAGATTGCAATTCCCAGCCCCAGCGGTAAGGTATCTCACCTAAAGCCAATAAATCTCCCAATTCTGTGCCGTCGAGAATAATCTTGGCCATGACAGCAAAATCAGCAAAGCGCACACCAGTAATAGAATCACCCTGACGGAACACTTCTATTGGCACTTCTCCAGAAATCCAGTGCAAATTTGGTAATTCGCGCACCCAATCGGCAAAAATCTCTGCTCCAATCTGAGGATCGTAACTAAAAAAGCTTACCCAACTGTTATCTAATCCACCTGGCTGTCGTTGTCGCAATTCCTGCAAAAACGCACCCCATAATCCTGTTTGAAAGGCTTCTAATTCATTGCCATCGGGTGCAGATACTCCAGCCGAAGTCAGCATTCCCCCTAACCAAGGAAATTCACTCACCAGAATCGTTTTGGCTCCCCGTCGCGCCGCTTGGATAGCAGCGGCAGTGCCTCCGGTTCCCCCACCGACAACTAAGACATCAGCTGTGTATGTCTGATTAACCATCGCTTAACCTCACTGGAGTTTCGATATATTCTCCTCAGATAGCTTGGCATCAAACAAGATAAATTATTTTATTTTTCGGATACTGAGCATTAAAAGTTTTCAAGCGAAACTGGTAGGAGCTAACGCAGAACAAATTATTCCTCCTGATTCGATTTAGCAACTTTCTGTGCTGTATCCGCAATTCTCAGGTTCAACAGTATTTTGTCTTGCTAACCTTTTGATATACGATCACCTATATCTGAGTTATCTCGGTAGATATAGCAATTTTATTTATTCCTATTTACATAGTTTGATTTTTTCACGCCGCCCTACTTAGATAAATCATGTCAGGAAAAATCAACTTTTTTATCTAGATATCTATATACGACTTTTGTAAAAATTAGATAATTTCAATTTTGGCACTCAGCAAGCAGAAAGATTGTAGCAAAGTTATTACTTTTAGTTTATGCATCAGAGAATACAATATGAAATTCTTTAATGGCAAAGCTTACAAAGAATTTTATGATGGCTGGATATTATGCATAGGATTTAGGATTATGTGTAATAATGCCTTGAATTTTTGAGCCAGACTCATGAGAACTGATTCTAAGTGGATATGAATAAATCAAACTTGTATATACAGCTCAAGATAGAGGTTGTGACTATATATTGGTATTTAAGATTAATATAAACCTTCTTTATCGATTACTAGCATTAAGTAAAATCATATCTTATGTTTAATAATTGTTTAAAAAAAAATGATGAATTAAGTATAAACAAAAACAGTAATGTCTCAAATGTTGATCTAGCACTTTTAATAGATCAAATCAAAAGTAATATCTGGCTATTTGGTATTCCATCTTGGCTTTTTGGAATAACAGATAGAAGTATAGCTGCATTTGCTGATGGTTACTTATCTCCCATAGAAATATTTCAGCTATTTACAGCCTCTTTCTTTTTTATAAGTTGGCTATATCTCAAGCCTGATGAAAGCTTCAACAGCAATGATCTAGGGCCCAGCCAATATCAAGAATATCTCGCTCGTACTCAAGCTAACAAACTTCAAGTTAAAAAGCTGCACATGATTAGCCAGGAGTACATTTTACCGTTCCCTTATATTTGCCAAATTTATCATCTATTGAACTTAAGGCATTTGGAAACAGTTCATAACTTTAGCCTTAATAACCTGAAAATTTTTCAAATTAGCCACTTTCAGCCGACAAATACTGGTGGAATAATCAAATTCCAAACAATATTAGACTCGCCAGCTAATCCTTTAAGAATTTGGCGACAACCGATTGTAGAGGTAGATTTAATATTACATACACCCTACACTGTTGAACTGAGTATTCCAGTCTACAATAACAAAAGAATAATTGTGATATTTCATGCTTTCCCGTTAAATGACTCAGAACATCAGTTCTTTATTGATATTTATAGTGATCTAGAGTGGCCAAAGCCATTATTACAAATAATCTTGCATTTTGCTTCTTGTTTGACACTCTTTGAAGATTTACCATATCTGAGAGCTTTAGCTGAGAAAAATATAGGGCGTTTATTCAACTTAAACAGGACTTCAAATCATGAGACTGCGTTGCTGTTTAAAAGATTCGTTGAGCTATATGGTTCGAGTGGTGAACCAACTAAATTACTTGAGGGAAGGGAAGAGAGTTAGGAGTGAGGAGTTAGGAGTTAGGAGTTAGGAGTTAGGAGTTAGGAGTTAGGAGTTAGGAGTTAGGAGTTAGGAGTTAGGAGTTAAGAATTTTATAATTCATAACTCCTGATTTTGTTTGGTTAAGCGCGTGCTAGTAAGGGAGCAGCAGCTAGTAAGGTTTTGGTATAAGGGTGCTGAGGATTAGCAAAAATAGTTTTTGTAAGTCCAAGTTCAACAATTTTACCGCCATTCATCACGGCAATACGATCGCACAAAAATCGAGCTAACCAAAGATCATGAGTGATGAACAGATAAGTTAACTCAAACTCTTCCTTTAATTGCAACATCAAATCCAGCACTTGCGACTGCACGCTAGCGTCTAACATACTTACGGGTTCATCGCAAATTAAAAGTTTAGGGTGAGTAATCAAAGCACGAGCGATCGCAACTCTTTGCTGTTGTCCACCAGACAAATCTGATGGGTAACGCTCATAATACACTTCTGGTGGTGTTAATCCAACTTTCTCTAGCATCCACAAAACCTGTTCTTTTGCTTTAACAGGATCGGCTAGATTGTGGATAAATAAAGGGTCGGCGATACTTTGTCCCACTGTCATCGCTGGATTGAGACAAGCATGGGGATCTTGAAAAATCATTTGTATTTGTCGCCGTGAGGAGCGAATTTCTTGACGCGACAGTGTAGTTAAATCCTGTCCTAAAAACTCTACTTTGCCACTAGTGGGACGAATTAGTTGCAAGATTGTTCGTGATAGCGTACTTTTACCACAACCCGATTCCCCGACTAAACCGAGAATTTCTCCTGGATACAGATTCAGGTTAATTCCATCTACTGCTTTAATTGTCTGCGCTTGTGTATTAAACAGTCGTTCGATAAAGTTAGGTTCAATGGTATAGTGTTGCTTTAGTTCTGTAACACTCAAAATTGGGGATTTATCATTAATAATCGGTAATTGCTTTTCTGAATCATTGGCAATTATCAATTCTCCATCATCATTTACTGCTTGAATGTGTAAAGCTGCTTTTAAGAGCGATCGCGTGTATTCATGTTGAGGTTGCCTAAATACGGTTTCTGTAGCACCCATTTCGACCATCTTGCCGTTGTACATAACGCCAATGCGATCGCAATACTCAGCCACCATTGCTAAATCATGAGAAATCAGCAATAATCCCATATTCTCTTCACCGCACAGGCGAGTTAATTCTTTCAATATCTGCGCGGAAACGGTGACATCTAAACTGGTAGTAGGTTCATCAGCAACAATTAACTTGGGGTTGAGGAGTAAAGCTAAAGCGATCGCTACCCTTTGGCGCATTCCACCGCTAAACTCATGAGGATACTGGTTCCAGCGACTAGCTGGAATATTCACCTTTGCCAAGATAGCAAGTGCTTTTTTTTTGGCTTCCCGCGTTGATAATTCTGGTGAGTGCGCCTGAAGGGTTTCGATACAATGCTTACCAATCGTCATCAACGGATCGAGGCGTGTCATGGGATCTTGAAAAATTAAGGCGATCGCCTCTCCGCGAAATTTCCGCAACTGGTTAGGCATCAAGTCAAATACCGATTGTCCTTGAAACGTTACTCGTCCCTCAACCCGGCTAGAGGCTGGTAGTAAACGCATTACTGCCCGTCCTATAGTTGACTTACCACAACCCGATTCTCCCACCAATCCCATTCTTTCACCTGGTTGCAAGGTAAAAGATACATCATCAACCGCCCAGGTTGCTTCTTCTCCGCTCCGCCCAGGATAGGCAACTCGTAGATTTTCGATACAGAATAAGGCTTCACTCATAATTAGTTATCAGCCCTGAGCTACCAGCTTTTATAATTTCAAATTTAAGATAGTCTATCAGATTAATATTAGACCTCTATTGTGCGAACATCTTTATTGTCTTAGCGTAGGCGTAGCTCATTGTACCCTTACGTGGAAGCAAGCTACGCGTAGCGTCTCGTAGAGAAGGGATGGCCTCTCTTGAGGGTAGTTAATACAATAATAGCGATAAGTCCCAAATACCTTTGTAGTGTCCCTAATATGGCAATGGCAGATGAGATGGGAAGCCTACACTATACCGTTCGCAGTAGTATTCTACAGCAAAGGTTAGTGTAGATACTTCACTATTGAGCTAATTAATGTTCATCATCAAGATGATGATCGCTTCTGCCTTGATCAGTTTCTAGTAAGCGTGAAATAAGCACCTCTGGTTTTCTACTAATAACAGACCTCACTTTATCAATAGCAATTACTTCACTGATTTTCACAACCATTTCCCAGAGAGTATCCTCTTCTGTATCTTTGTTGTAAGTTCTATGTTTAAACCACAACAAATCATCCCAAACTCCAATAACTGTGGCAAAATACCACTTATCTCGTACTAGTATCCAGATTTCTTGTTCTAGGTAAGTCTGTAGAAGAGATTTCACAATGGCTGAGATAATAAAAATATTGTGCTACATCCTAAGTAAGTATTAACGGATAAGACAACAGTTAAAATACTGATATATTCTGGTATAAACTTCTGATTTTGAGTTCTGCATTTTGTACTTCACTTACTTGTAAACTGCTGTATCTAATAGGTCTTTAGTATTCACCACTGCCTCTTGATTTGATTCTACGCTAGAAGAAAATCGGAGGTGCATTGAAGCCGCAAACGCTTATTTGCTAATATTTCCAGTGCGACAACATTGAAACAGGGCAACTTCTCATCACCATGCCAACATCTACAATTGACGATAAAGACGCAGCAGCTATCCAAGCCGCAAAAGAAGGGGTTGCAATATGCGATCGCACCGCCTGGGGACGCATCAAAGTGTCTGGCGACGATCGCCTCAACTTCTTACACAACCAAAGTACTAACAATTTCCAAATACTCAAGCCTGGACAAGGTTGTGATACAGTTTTCGTTACTTCCACAGCCAGAACAATTGATTTAGCAACCGCCTACGTTAGAGAAGATGCGGTAATCTTGCTAGTTTCACCCAACCGCCGCCAGTTTCTCATGGAATGGCTGGATAAATATATTTTCTTTGCCGACAAGGTGGAATTATCTGATATCACCGAATACACCAACACCTTTAGCCTGATTGGCCCAGAAAGTGACGCTATTTTAGAAAAGTTGGGTATTGGCGAACTCATCGGGCAACCTTATGGTAACCACAAAGTATACACGATCGCTCCAGCTGAAGGAGTGCGGATTGCTGTGGGTAGTGGGTTAGCTGCTCCTGGATACACCTTTACTTTCCCCTGTACTGACAAAGCAACGGTGTGGAACAAACTATTAGAAGCTGGGGCGGTAGAGATGAGCGATCGCGCTTGGGATGCTTTACGAATCTTACAAGGTCGCCCCGCCCCAGATTCGGAACTCACAGATGATTACAATCCTCTGGAAGTTGGTTTGTGGCAAACAATTTCTTTTAATAAAGGTTGCTATATTGGGCAAGAAACCATCGCTCGGTTAAATACATATAAAGGTGTAAAACAACACCTTTTGGGTATTCGGCTCAGTGCCCCTGCATCAGTTGGAAGTGCGATCGCAGTTGGAGATGAAAAGGTCGGCAAACTTACCAGCTACACAGAAACGGCTGATGGTTATTTTGGACTAGGTTACATTCGCACCAAAGCTGGTGGCGTAGGCTTAAAAGTTAAAGTGGGAGAAACTGAAGGTGAAATAGTAGAAATTCCCTTTGTTTCTCACGAGTACCCGTAAGCAATTCAAGTCAAAACATCTTCTTTATTCCTAGCGCCGTAACAAAATTCATCTACCCAAGAAGCTAGACTACGGGCATTAGTGGTTGGTAAATTCACTTTGCTTTTAACATCTTGTGGTTGAATATTCGGTTGTTTGCCGTTGCTTTTAACCTCGGTAGTAATTGCTAGCGATCGCACTGGTTTGCCATTACTGTTAATCTCAGTAGTAATTGCCAGCAATGCGCCTACAGGGATTCGGACAGATAGTGCGTTGTTCTTAACCTCGGTAGCTAACGCCATAGATGGCATAGTCTTGGCTTTGCTATTAACCTCAGCAGTCATTGTCAGGGCAGAGTGCGATCCTATTGGTTGATATTCCCTTAGAAAACCGGAGGATGGTGTTTTTACCGGAGTATCTGGAGCAATTTTAGTTGCATTTGCTACTACCAACTCAGGTTTGCGTGTGCGAACTACCTCAGCAGTAGCTGTAATCGATGGCACAAGTTGATCGGCGCGTGACAAGTTGGAGTCTAGAGTCTTGGCAAGAGAATGAAGCGCAATCTTGCTGGTACTTACAGCCGATGACAAATGTTTATCCTCAGAATGCTTCTCATCTAGCGACTCGCTTTCAATTTGGCTTGCAGCCATAGAATATTCTGATTTTATTAAACGTAACTCTTCATCAGGATTGAAGTTAAGACCTAAAGCAGCGACTATTTTATCTGGATCGTTATTCAGATCCAGCATAAAAGAAAGTATTTCATCAAACTGGGGTTCTAAAACAGAGAGTGTTGCCAAAATAAAACCGGACAAAGGACGCCGCAGACCATCGTAAGTGCCCCAAATTCGCATTTTGACCAGCCAAGTAATATTTTGCTCGTAGTAAATCAGCCACTTTTGTTTTAAGGATTGACGCAACTGCTGGATATTCATTGGATGCCTCACTTCAGTCAACAAGATTGCAGACCCTGATATTGAAAATTTAGCTTTATTTCTGGGGATGAAACCGATAATAGAGCATCTGTTTGACTTTTTGACCACCTAGCAAATGATCTTTTACCAGTAGAGATACTTCATCAGGTTGAACGCCGCTATACCAGACCATATCGGGTAATATCAGTACCATCGGCCCATTGCCACATTGTCCCAAACAGCTGCTAGCCGTTACCGTTACACCAGGGATTGGCAAAGCCGCAAAAGCTGCTAAAACCTTGACTGCACCTTGCTTTTTACAAGTTCGATTTTGACAAACCCGCACACATTTGCCAGAAGAGGATTGGTCTATTATCGGGAAGTTTGATGGTTGAGTTATGTTTGACATTTTTTAACGAACCACAGAGGCGCAGAGGACACAGAGGGCAGAGAGGTGGGGAAAGAGGGAGATGAAGGAGATGAGGGAGAATAAATAACCCATGCCCCATCCCAATAACCCATCACTAATCTATTGAAAGTCCTTTTGAGGCTAGCCATTCACGGTTGAATATCCGCGACTGATACCGGGAACCACTATCACACAAGATGGTGACAATGGTATGTCCTGGCCCCAACTGCTTCGCTAAGGCAACAGCTGCGCCAACATTTATACCCGTTGAACCGCCCATTAACAGCCCATCTTTCCTCAGTAGTTGGTAAACTACCCGCAAAGCTTCTTGGTCATCTATTTGGATGGCATCATCAGCAGGCGCGCCTTCCATATTGGCTGTGACACGACCATTACCGATGCCTTCGGTGATAGAATTTCCTTCTATGTTGATTTCGCCGGTTTTGACATAGCTATAAAGTCCACTACCTAGTGGATCGGCTACAATGCATTTTATTGCCGGATTTTGTTCTTTCAAGTACAACGCCACACCAGCATAAGTACCACCAGTACCAGTTGCAGCTGTCCATGCATCTATTTTACCATCTGTCTGTTTCCAAATTTCTGGCCCTGTGGTTTCGTAGTGGGCGCGGCGGTTGGCTAAGTTATCAAACTGATTTGCCCAAATAGCGTTTTCCAACTCAGCAGCGACTCTGCCAGATAGCTTGACGTAGTTGTTTGGGTCTTTGTAGGGTACAGCAGGGACGGGACGGACTTCTGCGCCGAGTGCTGTCAGTGCGTCTATTTTTTCTTGGGACTGAGTATCGGGAATAATAATTAGGCATTTGTAGCCTTTGGCGTTGCAAATATGCGCCAGTCCAATGCCAGTATTACCAGCAGTTCCTTCTACAACAGTACCACCGGGTTTGAGTAGACCTTTCTCTTCTGCATCTTCGATGATATAAAGTGCGGCGCGGTCTTTGACGGAACCGCCAGGATTAAGAAATTCTGCTTTAGCAAGGATTTCACAACCTGTTTCTTCGCTGAAGCTGTTTAAGCGAATCAGAGGTGTGTTGCCAACAGCGCCGACGAAGCCATTTTTAATATCCATTTGGACTGTACCTGTGTGAGTATCTATAAAAATTTTGGCTTATAGCGGTGGCATGATTCACATCTGATTTGCCTAAAATCCTACGATGCCTACACTACCAAACTTTACTCATATTCAAAATAAACCCAGGTAATACTGATTCACCGCGAATAGCCGCGGGATTTTCCAGACATTCCTCTGGTACATCAGGACGATAAATATAGACTCGGCGATGCTTGTGGTCAATTAGCAAGCCTAGCTGTATTCCTGGTTCCCTCATATATTTCTCCATTTTTTTCTTCAAGGGTTGGAGGTTATTAGAAGGCAACCTCAGTTCAACAGGCATACGGCTATAATCAAAGCTAAATATTTAAGGCTTTTAGGCTTAAGTGTATGTCTAAACGAATCGGACAATATGATTAGGCATAATTTCCATGAGCCAGATTCGCCATCTGTTTTCATTACGAGACATCACAGATAATTTGTTGTAGTCTTTCTGCTATTGCTCTTATGCTTATTTAAGCGGACATGATATCAGAAACTTAATCTTGCCATTCCCAAGCATCAAAGCCTACATGCCGAAAGATATTGCTTCACCGTTCTTTGCAGTTTTT
Organism: Nostoc sp. UIC 10607; assembly: GCF_047228265.1. Taxonomy (NCBI): domain Bacteria; kingdom Bacillati; phylum Cyanobacteriota; class Cyanophyceae; order Nostocales; family Nostocaceae; genus Nostoc; species Nostoc sp. UIC 10607. The sequence continues at coordinate 33,336 of NZ_JBIQNW010000044.1, forward strand.
GCAAGTAAGTCACAGACTTCTTCATCTGTAGTTTGGGGAAAGTTTTCGTACCAAAGACCAACGCTGTGGAAAGGGCTGGGTGTCGAGACGCAAACAATTTTATCCACCTCAGTTTCTAACTCATGGCAAGTTTCGGGTGCGGCCACAGGTACAGCAATCACAATCTGAGCGGGTTGCTGTTTTCGCACAGCCACGACAGCAGCCCACATAGTTGCACCCGTGGCTAAACCATCATCTACCAAAATGACGGTGCGTCCCTGTAAATCTCTTAAGGGACGATTCCCTCGATAAAGCCGTTCCCGCCGTTCTAACTCGCGTTCTTCTTGCAGCGCAACCCTGGCAATTACTTCGTCGGATACCTTCACTAGGCTGAGAATATATTCGTTGACTATCCGCACACCACCAGAAGCGATCGCTCCCATAGCTAATTCCTCTTGATCGGGCACACCCAATTTACGTACCACCAAAACATCTAAAGGAGCATTTAACGCTTCGGCAACTTCAAAGGCAACGGGTACGCCACCCCTTGGTAGCCCTAATACTACAACATCTGGGCGGTTAGTATAAGCGGCTAACTCCTTAGCCAAAACTTGACCCGCAAACCTCCGGTCTTTGAATAACATGGTGTGACACTCCTGATTATTTTCCAAACATATTAAGTATTTACACGCATTCGCCCTTGGCTACCCGCCTCAAACAATGGATCGAATTCTGATGGGAGTTGAGAGCGAATATCATTGATTTCGCCACTGCTAATCGCTTCACTCAATACCTCAATGACTACACGGGCATGGTGAACAGCATCTGGAAGGCCTACACTTTCTCTTTGGCTGACTCGCCTAAAAAACTCATCTAGAGAGAAGCGTTCTCCAGATCCTGCATATTCATGTCGCAGATATTCTGCAATACCTCTTGGCAGTTGGGCAGCAGCATTGAAAGGTTCACCTCCAGCTAGGCATTCCGCCAGCGTCTCCAAAGTAGCACGGGTTGCGAGTTTTGCATCACCACGCGAACTGAGACGGGCGCGATTTTGCACCTGTCCAATAAACTCATCGTGTTGCATTTTCCCTCCAGATTTTTCTTAATGCATGACTTGTTATATTTCAGATGTTCTGAACTGATCTTAGAAAGCTAAAAATTCTGCGCCCTCTGACTAACGAGGCGACATCTTCGATCTACAGTTCTATCAAACGGATGAGTTAATTTTGATGGATGGAGATTGTCGCATCTTGGGCTGATCCGATTTCAATACTCCAGACTCTACACCCGCCCCGCCGTTAACTCTTGACTGGTGACTGTCAACCGTCATTAGTCAATATGAAATCCCATCCCCTAAAAGGGGATGGGATGAGCTTAATTCCCAATGTTTGTTGCTAATTTTATACTGAGCATTTTTTTAACTTTATATTAAATTTTAATTACTTAACCAATGGAAGATGCCAAAATCAATCTATGAAAATACAGTGATAATTAACTTTCTAATTCTCTAACTGCTTCCTTTTGCTTGCATTATCTTTTGCTTACATGATTTTGATACTACCTTTACATCATCTTTTAATTGTAAGTGTGGGATAATACATGATATCCTCCTTCGTTAGACAATACGTAGTATTATGCTTGCTATAAAGGAAAAACCTCATCCAAATTCCCCATATAACACTTTTAAGTAAAAATTCATAGGGTAGAATAACTGAATATTGCTCAGATATTTTTAAAATTAAAAGCAGGATTTTTTAATGATCAGCCTAAGTAATTCGGAAAATGGCACAGCTAGCAGCACAGCAGCCACTAAGAGGCTAGCAAGGGCGATGATGGTTTCTGCTGGGGAGTTTTCACTATTATTAGCTTGTTGTAACTCTGTTGAAAGGCAACAGCAAGTGCTGAATGTGTTAACAGAATTTTCATCAGCAGACATCCACGAAATCCTGCTCTCACCTGCGGCAGACACATTGTATACAGCTATTACAACTGCAATTGGTACTACTCAACCCGAAGCTTTGATGGTACGGGGTTTAGAATCTGTAGTGGAAATTAACGAACTAATCATCAGCACCAACATCATGCGAGATGAGTTTCGGAAACAGTTCCGGTTTCCGTTAGTGTTGTGGGTGAATGATGAAATTCTGTGCAAGCTAGTCTGGCTAGCACCCGATTTCAAAGACTGGGCAGCCAGTACTATTAGATTTGATATACCTCACAATCAGTTAGTTGAAGCTGAACAACAAGCTATCAGTGCGTAATATTGCCTAAGATTAATTTAAAAATATTGTATACGCTAGGTTGAACCGAGCAATACTTAAACTACCATTCTGTCGCATTCTTTTCTAAAATTAATTTTGTTGAACCCTCGCTGACGAAGGTGAAGCAAAGAGTATTGCAAGCTTTCTTCGCAAGCGATTTTCCCAGAGAGCGGGTGGATTACCTTCTCCAAGGAACTTTTCATCTAATAAAGCCTAAGCTTCTGAGTTTTTACTTGATAGCCATAGGACTATAGGAAGTTTTGATTGAGTGAATTTTCATCCAGAATTTCTATATAACTGTTATTGCATGGGTAAGGTATAGAAAAAATAATTAACCATAGATGAATACAGATACTTATAGGAACATGGCAATGCTGTGCATTGGTGTTAACTGAACGTGAAAGCCAGTCTAGAAGCAGCTTTTAGATATTGTCTTGTTCCCAGTCGGAGACTGGGAATGCCGTCCTTGGGGCTGCTGCCTCCCTTGCTGGCGGCAGAGCCACTTTTGAGTTGCATTTCCAGCCTCTTGCTGGAAACGAGATTTGAAAAGGTTTTTAGCTTAAGTTGACACCAATGAATGCTGTGTCCCCCATTCAAATGAGAATCGCTATAAGGAACAAACAATCAGTACATTATCGTCTGTCTTTATATCTGTTTCAAAAAATAGATACTAAATTGATTCCAACTGGTGAAGTTCTGGAATTATATGCTTTATTGTCCGTTAGTCGCTGGATATTATTTCTGAGTTCTATCAATCCCGACTAACATCATTATATTACTATGAAAATCATGCTGAAAAACTACTTTAACACCAATCAAAGGCGAATTTTCACTGCTTTGATTTTGACTGGAATTTTATCTGTTGCTAGCGGTTTAACACTTATCAAAGGTGCTACAGGCGCTTCTGCCAACTTCTCCCTAGAAACAAGCAATGAAGTTCTCAAAGAGAATGTTAAACGAAACCGCTTGCCACGTCCAGTAGCTAATGCGGTGCTGCGAGATTTAGCCCGCAGACAGGGAATTTTTACCAGACAACTGCAAATTATTGATCATAATCAACAGACTTGGCGCGATGGTTGCTTAGAACTGCCTCAACCTGATGAATTCTGTACCCAAGCGTTAGTTCCTGGTTGGCAGATTGTGGTGTCTAATGGCAAACAAAAGTGGATTTATCATACCAATAACAATGGGCGATCGCTACGTTTAGCTTCGGCAAACACTCCCTCAGAAAATCTGCCAGAGAAATTACCTGCATCTGTAAAAAATGCTGTTTTGCAAGCTGCATCCAGACGTTTGCAACAGCCAATTTCTCAGCTAACTATTATTCAAGCTCAACAGCAAACTTGGAAAGATGGCTGTTTAGAATTAGCTAATGCTGATGAATTCTGTACCCAAGCTTTGGTATCAGGCTGGCGGGTGGTTGTCGGTGCGGTTGACCAAACTTTGGTTTATCATACCAATCAGACAGGTTCAGCAGTCAGGCTGAATGAAAAAGCTAGCAACACTACACTAGCTCCTGTGCAAATTCCAGCCAGCGAGTTACCACCACCGTTAGATCGAGATATAGTATTTCGGCAAATCTCCAGTGGTGGCTTTGCTGGCAGAACCTACGAGACTGTTTTACTCAAAGATGGGCGATTGATTCGCGTGCGGATTGGTGATGCCAATGATTCTGAACGTAGTGTTCGTAGCGTTTCTGTGCAACAGGTGCAACAATTTGTGCGATCGCTAGAACGTTCTAAATTTAGTAAATTCCAAAATCTGAGCTACCCAGCCCTCAGCGGTGCTGCTGACCATATCACCTACACTCTCACCAGTCAAGAGGGTACGGTTCAGTACAACGATATTTCTCAAAATAACCTGCCAACGAATTTACAAGCAGCAGTCAAAGCCTGGAATCAACTGATAGCAAGCGCTCAATAATAAACCTCAGCTATGAGATTAAATAGCGATTGTTTTAGCGCTTACAATCGAAACGATCGCTATTCATGCTGATTGTTCATAATTTGATGATGTTTGTAACCAAATGATGAAAAGGTTTGTAAAGTGGTGTGTTGAGTTTCTTTCTTGGTGGAATATTCGCCAAAGCAGAAAGTCTCTTTTGTTTGCCGTTATCGTTACCTTGAGCGTGGTAGCTACGGTGATGCTATCGTTTCCCTTGAACGCTCAAACTAATCTGCCTCGAACGCCAGCATCTGAGTTAAGGGGAGTGTGGTTAACAAATATTGATAGTGATGTGTTATTTGAGCGCGATCGCCTCAAGGGATCTTTGCAACGCCTTGATGAACTCAATTTTAACACCATATATCCGGCGGTTTGGAATTGGGGATATACATTGTATCCCAGCAAAGTTGCCCAAAAAGTTATTGGGCGATCACTCGATCCTACACCCGGGCTAAAAGGACGAGATATCCTCAAAGAAATTGTCGATGTCGGACATCAAAAAGGGTTAACAGTGATTCCCTGGTTTGAATTTGGCTTTATGGCACCAGCGGATTCTTTATTAGCTAAAAATCGTCCGCAATGGCTCACGAGTCGCAGCGATGGAACTCGGATTGTCAAAGAAGGCACACATAATCGCGTTTGGCTAAATCCCTTTCGCCCAGAAGTACAACAGTTCATTCAAGATTTAATCGTTGAAATTGTTAAAAACTACAATATTGACGGTATTCAATTTGATGACCATTTTGGCTTGCCATCAGAGTTAGGGTACGATGCTTACACGGTCGCACTTTACAAAAAAGAACACCGTGGTAAAGCTCCCTCCAAAAACTCTAAAGATCCAGAATGGGTACGCTGGAGAGCTAATAAAATCACCGAGTTTATGAAGCGGGTATTTACAGCCATTAAAGCTACTAAAAAAGATTGCCTGGTTTCCGTTGCTCCTAATCCTCAACGTTTTTCCTATGACTACTTTTTAGCAGACTGGCAGAAGTGGGAACGGCTAGGAATCATTGAAGATTTAGTTTTGCAGATATATCGGGATGACTTGAATGTTTTTATCAGCGAATTAGAGTATCCAGAAGTGAAAGCGGCAAAAAGCCATATTCCTGTGAGTGTCGGCATTTTGGCTGGGTTGAAAAATCGATCTGTGCCGATGCAACAAATTCAGACACAAGTGCAAAAAGTACGCGATCGCAACTTTGCCGGAGTCTCTTTCTTTTTCTATGAAACCCTCTGGAATATGAGCAAAGAAAAGCCCCAAGAGCGTCAAACTGGCTTCCAGAAAATTTTCCCCACACCAACAGCTTACCCGAATTTGCTAGCAGGTTGGAAACCGTTCAGTTAATTTTCTTCACAAGCTGTCGGTGAACACATCACTCAATTTCAGTGAAGTTTCACCGACAATCATTTATTTAACTAGCTTGCTGTCCAAACCGTCTCTGTAAATCAGCCTCCCCTCTCTCAATAGTCATTGGATGCCATTACCACTTTTTAGTCCATTAGGAAATTGCTGAATGATGCGCTGATTCAGGATAGAAATTATTATCCAAAGAAGACTAGATGATACTGCCCAATAATTTATCTATGGTTGTTTTATTTTAGATATGACTCAGAAGTATTTGAATATATACTACAAATTTTAATTACAATTACAAGTAATCCTAAGCATTTACACTTGAACAATATGACATATTCATATATTTTTTTATACGTTTGACTATCTTTATCGATTTAATGTAGTATAATTCATACTCATGAATAAATTACCAAAATAGTATAGCCATTGTCTTGGTAAATATGAAACAAATTAAATTTACAAATAATGCTGGTAAAATAACTGCACTTTTATTTTTAATTACAATTTTACTGACACCTTTTGTGGTTGTAAATGCTGGTGAACGCGGGGTGTTAATGCAGTTTGGCGAGGTACAAGAAACGGTATTAAGCGAAGGAATACATATCATAGTTCCCATTTTAAATACAGTCAAAAAAATCAGTGTGAGAGTCCAAAAACAAGAAATATCTGCTGAAGCCTCTTCTAAAGATTTGCAAGATATTTTTACAGATATAGCATTAAATTGGCACGTTATTCCTGAAGAAACCAATATAATGTTTCAAGAAATTGGTGATGAAAAAGATATAGTTGATAAAATTATAAATCCTGCGGTAGAAGAAGTTTTAAAAGCAATTATAGCAAGGTATACCGCAGAAGAAATAGTTACTAAACGAGGAGAAGTAAAAGCTGGAATTGATGATACATTAACAGCGAGATTGCATGAATACCATATTGCAGTTGATGATATTTCATTGGTTAATGTCAATTTTTCGGATAGGTTCGGTGAAGCAGTCGAGTCCAAACAAATTGCAAAACAAGATGCCAAACGAGCAGATTTTATAGCAATAAAAGCTGCTAAAGAAGCAGAAGCTAAGGTTAATTTGGCTAAGGGAGAAGCAGAAATAAATAGATTACTGCATGATAGTTTGACTAATGAGATTTTAGAAAGGCAGGCAATAGAAAAATGGGATGGCAGATTACCTTTGATTATGACTAAGGATGCTCCTAAGCTTTTAAATATAAATGATATTTTAAAATTAAAATAATTGACTATAATGTATCAATCCGTTTTGATTTCTGGAATACTTCAATGAAGTAGAAATAAGCAAGCAGAAATCAAGGTGTACTATTTTTTAACCTAAAATAGGATTTCTCTAAATTAACCCAGTCTTGAGAACTGGGTTTTTATTTAATTAACTACCGTAAAAAAGCTAGGAGTATCGAGAATTTTAAAATGGATTAATGCCAGAATCAAAAAGGTATAGGCAGTTGAAGAAACTAAGCCTGTCAATAGTTCTTTTTTGACATTACGCTCTTGAGTTTGTTTCTGTAATACATCAATTGCACCTGCTTGCATTAACAGAATACCAATAATGTTAGATAACCAGTAACCAATGATGACGCAAGGCATAAGTAATTTAGGAGCAAAAAGACTACAAATATAACCGAAAAAATAAGCAATTGGTAAATTGAATACTAGATCATTCCACCAGCATAATGGTGATAATAAATATCCAATCACTAAGAAAAATCCACCTCTGAGCTTCTGCAATAAAGTTTTGGGTAAATTTTCTGGACTTTGTGATAGCAACTCTTGATCACTCTTTTTGATCTCATTCATGTTTTACGGTAATTCTATCCACTAACCGTACTTTAGAATAAAAATTCCAAAAAGTCTAGAGCCAGACAAAAGTTTGAATCACAAAAATACTTAATTATACGTAAATGTTTTGTATGAATGAACTCTATACGCACAACTGAAAATTTTTATTCTTTATTGAGCAGTTACTGTTCTTCAGGAAGTAACTTCGTTTCACTCACTGGTTTTTCACTGGTAATATTTGCTGACTGTGATAATGGTCGAATAATTAAACTCACGCCAATTGCCCAAGCGATCGCTACCATCCAACCTGCAATAATGTCACTGGGAAAGTGTACTCCCAAATATAGGCGTGTCCAGCCAATGGCCAAGATATACACACTACCCAAAATCACCGTTAACCAGCACCAAACACTACCCCAAGTTAAAACTACCAAAAGAGCAATCAAGGTCATACTCGTCATAGCATGACCACTGGGGAATGAATAATCAAACTCTGGAGCAGCTGAAGTCCACAAATCAGGACGTAATCTGTGCCAAAATTCTTTGGCTGTGCGGTTGATCGTAGCACTACCAGCAGCAGTAATCAGTAAATATGTGAGCGATCGCCAGCGACGTTGCACTAGTAAAATAAGTGCGATCGCACTCAGAATAGGTAATACAGTCCAAAAAGAACCCAATTTTGTCAAAATCGTAGCGAATACATCTAACTGTGGCTGTGCTAGAGAGTGAACCTTCACCAGAATCGGTAAATCCCAAGGAAAACCACCCTCGTTGTACCGCACCTCTAACGCCAGCAGTCCAAAAATTTGCAGGGGTAAATATATTCCTACGAACAGCAGCAACAAAGAACGCCAATAGGTAATTAACAATTTTTGCACAAACCCAATGGGCGAACGCTGCTTTGGCGTTTGTTGATTTTCATTGTTGACTTTCTCTAACTCTGGCATGTCAAATACGGTAGTACGCTGCAATTAATGTAGTTTTTTAAAATACTATTATAATTTTGTTACTGAAGTCAAAATATTTGTTATTAGACGTTTTTATAAAAAATATCTTTACCTAGCTGTACCTATTAATACAGGAACTTTGTACGGCTTTACTAAAACATGGACTTTTACTCCTTTTAATTTTAAAATACGGTAAATCGATCAGTGTTTAGTACTTTTTGAGTTTTTTCAGCAGTCATTCAAAACTTGTAGTTACATGAAACGTTCTGCACACCAGCGTTACAAGCAGTCTTTTAGTTTCAGCTAAACCAAGCTGCATTCGCAAAACCCCGGTTAAGGACAGGAGTATGGATTTTTTATTATTGCCTCTCTTCAGCTTTCTAGTTGGTATTGTTGTTGGTTTGACGGGAATTGGTGGTGCTTCTCTCATCACCCCAATGTTGATTTTTGTTTTTCAAGTACCACCTGCCGTAGCAATAAGTTCTGATGTGGTGGCAGCAACATTAATGAAAGTCGTTGGTAGCATCAAACATTGGCAGCAACAAACCCTTGATAGAGAAGTAGTGAAATGGCTGGCTTTAGGGAGTGTTCCCGGTTCTTTGTTGGGAGTAGGGATACTGCACTTGATTAAACTCAAGTCGGAGCATAACCTGAACAGCGTTATGCTGCATTTGTTGGGTATGACGATTTTATCAGTCACTCTTTTGGCATTAGTGCAAATGCTGCTATTGACCTTCTTTCCACAATTACAACTACCTGAACTACCCAAATTTGACTTAACCACTCAACTAGGACGTTTGCAGACAGTAAGTGTAGGAGCATTTTTAGGCTGTATTGTGGGTCTAACAAGTGTCGCTTCTGGTTCAATGTTTGCTTTGGCGCTGATTGCATTTTTCCGTTTGGATGCACGTAAGTTAGTTGGTACGGATATTTCCCAAGCCGCAATTCTCTTACTATTTACTGCTGTTGGACATCTAACCTTGGGAACAGTTGATTGGAGTTTAGTACTACCGATATGGCTCGGCTCAGTACCAGGAGTATTGCTAGGATCTAAAATCTGTCAAATTGCGCCGCAAAAACCACTGCGGTTTATGGTTTACTTTATATTAATGATGGTGAGCTTAAAGTTGGTTTATTAGACAAAGAGCTTCACATTTGTCTAATTAGAAAACATGGCAATGCTAGATAATAGCAGATACGTTTCACTTCTCATCAATATAGATAATCCTAACAGTATTAGGAAACAATATTATCAATATTGGTGACAGTAAAAGCAACAACTCCGTCTGTAATAGTTGTGATAATATTACTGATGTGAGATAATCAAAAATAATGATTAACTAATAAAAATTGAGCAAACAAATCAGGATACTCTGTAATGAGTGAGTTAATTACTACACTCTTAGTGGGAATCTCAGCCTTCTTTGCCACTAATATTGATGATATCTTTATTTTATTACTGCTGTTTTCTCAGCTAAATTCTAGCTTCAAGTCTCGGCACATTGTTGCTGGTCAATACTTGGGCTTTACAGTGTTAATTATTGCTAGTCTTCCTGGGTTATTTGGTGGATTAATCATACCACCCAACTGGATTGGACTGCTGGGATTAATGCCGATGACGATGGGTATCAGTAGTTTGATCAATCAAGAGGAAAATCAAACTTTAGAGGTGGCGTTCGCATCAGCAGAATATCAAGATGCAAACACTACAAGTTTTTTCAATGCAAGGACTTACAATGTTGCAGCCATCACCATCGCCAATGGTAGTGATAATATCAGCGTCTATGTGCCATTATTTGCTAGTAGTAATATAGTTGATTTTATAATTATTATTGGAGTGTTTTTTATATTAATAGCAATTTGCTGCTATCTAGCTTATAAATTTACTTATCAAACAAAAATAGCGTATCAGTTAAGTCAGTATAGCAGCTATATTTTACCTTTTGTATTAATAATAGTGGGTGGAATAATTATTTTAAAAACAGAAGCTTTAAGCTTGATAAAGCTATTAGCAAGTTGTATTTGTTTAGCAATTTTAGTAAAAAAGCAACCATTATCAAACTAAGCCGCTTGTACATTCTTTTGCATAAGCATATTTTCAAAAGCTATCATGACTCGTGTATGAAAACGTTGACGGTGTTTTAGTTTCCAAATTGGCTGGAGAATTTCTAATTCTTTTTTAGATTGTTTTTTCGGATTGGTAATTTGCACAGCGTGTAATGTTCCTAGTTGTAATTCTTTTTTCACCATTGATTCTGGAAGTGCAGCTGCACCAACACCACTTTCTACAACTGCTTTTACCATTTCACTAGTGTTGAGGTTAAGTACAACATCCAGGTTGCTAGGTTCAATTCCCCAACTTTGTAAGGCTTGTTCAAACATCTGCTGTGCACCAGAACCAGATTCACGCATCACCCAACTTGTGCTGAATAATTCATCTAAATAAATCTCCGCACTTTGATACCAAGGGTGAGATTTACCCACAACAATTTGCAGGCGATCGCTTCCTACTTCGTCTTGCTCTAAAGATTGCTGTAACGATGGTTTAATATCCCCTGTAACCAAACCCAAATCATACATACCTACAGCAGTTCCTTCACAAATTTCTTCCGCATTTCCCAACTGACAATTTATAAAAATGCCTGGATATAACTGCTTAAACTGGCTAATTTTTTCGGGTAGCCAATAGTTACCAACCGTGAGACTTGCACCTATCTTCAATTCCCCCCGTTGCAGATTATTTAATTCCTTCAAGCCACGTTCTGTTAACTGTACATGGTCAAGAATTTTTTGCGCCTCACCTTGTAATAATTTGCCAGCATCTGTGATTTCAATATGACGACCAATACGATGAAATAACCTGACACCATATTCTGTCTCTAAAGTTTGAATAGCAGCACTGACTGCTGGTTGAGTAATATAAAGTGCTTCCGCTGCACGGGTAAAGTGCAGCATTTCCGCCACGGCTAAAAAAATTCGCAACTGTTCCAGCGTCATTTGGAATATGTACAGGGTTATATAGTAGTGATTTTGAACACCCTGAAAGAATTATACGGTAAACTTAGCGGAAAACTGTAGATAGCTCTCAATGTTCTCAATTACGTGGTTGCAGTTATATCGGCATATCCATCAACTCAGTTTATGGATATAACAAAAAAGACTGTTTGCTCTTATTGATAAGTAGCCATAGAGTGAAACTATGCCTCTAGAACACCAATTCAGTAATTCTGGAAGAACCTCTCCCCCTACCCCTCTCCTACGAGGAGAGGGGAGTTTAGCTCCCCCTCTTGCCTACAAGAGAAAGACCAAGGGGTTAGGTTTTTGATTACTGAAACTATGCCTTTAGCGAAAGTGCTAACTACACTAATGATTTTCTGAAATTCCGAATTTTCACCACTCGCAACCTCTATCTCACCGATATAGATGCTTGAGAGTCACTACCATTTAGGAGAAACGACGCACCGATGAGCGAACTACTGACTGCTATTCCTACAGGACTCACAGCTTTTGCTGCTACCAATCTCGACGATATCATTGTTCTGTCGCTGTTTTTCTCACAGGTAAATACTTGCTTTCGCCGACGTCACATCGTTATCGGTCAGTATTTAGGTTTTAGTGCGTTAGTAGTCGCCAGTTTACCCAGCTTCTTTGGCAAGTTTATCCTACCAGAATCTTGGATTGGTCTACTCGGTATTGTTCCAATCATGATTGGCATCAATCGTTTACTAAATCAAGAGACTAGCGATACAGAGGATTTAAATCCTCTTGAATCTTCGCAAGCTTGGTGGAGCAATTTCCTTTCACCCCAAACCTATGGTGTAGCGGCAGTTACCATCGCCAATGGTAGTGACAATATCAGTATTTATATGCCAATGTTTGCTACCAATACATGGGATAACTTACTTGTGATTTTGGTAGTTTTCTTCGTGATGGTAGGTGTGTGGTGTTATACAGCCTATCACTTAACTCAGATCAAGGCGATCGCTTCTGCAATTACTCGCTATGGTAATTCTTTAGTTCCCTTTATTTTAATGGGATTAGGTGTTTCTATTTTAATAGAAAGCCAAACGTTAGAAACTCCTGCCTTAGTTGTCGCTACCTGTGTAAGTATTGGTTCTTACCTGTTAATTTTAGGCAATAACATTTGGCGAGAAAATTATGGATTTTCTTTGGGATCATCTGAAGCCGAAGTTATACCTGGAGTTAGACAAAAATGAGCTTTTATATGTGCAAATTGCATCAACAGACAGATGAAATAATGCTCAATTAATACCTTAAATTAGGTAGTTAGTATCCGAAAAAAATAATTTCTTAGGAGAAACACATGAAATTTTTCAAAAGCTCTCTTGTTAAAATTACGCTTGTTTGCTTATTGCTACTAGTAAACTTGATGATTGCTCAACCATCTTGGGCAGGAAAAAAATTAGCTAATGACCCAGACTATATAGAAATCACCAAATCACTAGAATCTGCTTTACAGGATAAACAAGCCCAAGGAGTTACACCAGAAATTGAGCAAAAAATTACTAATTTGAAATACCAAAAGTACATTTTAGAAAATAGTGAAGATCCTGTAGGAATTTGTCGCAATGAAACTGATAAAACACTGTTAATATACGGTGAGAAGCCCAAAAAATCTACCTCAACCTACGACAATGAATTATATCTGCTCCCTAGTGGCGCAGAAACGGATGACGAGTGGGACTGTCAAGGTGTTTATATTCCTGGACAAGCTGCTACAGAAGAACAAGCAGCCACACCTGCTCAAGCTTTTAAGATTGTTCATGGAACTCGGTTAGTTGCGACAACCAACCCCGAAACTGGAGAAATTGAATTCAATCTTCCACCTGCGAAAGTTTTTCAATCAGGTGAAGTTAACTGGGTTATTCCTGAAAATTTGAAAGCCGCACTAGATGCTGGAATTACTACTGCGAAAATTGAGGATTAAGTGTCTAGTACAGATGGAATAGGTAAATTCAGCTAGAATCTTGAATAAAAACTATGAGTCAGAATTGTTCTGGCTCTTTTGTTTTCAATTTATATTATTATATGTTTAAAGACATAGGCAAGTAAGTAATATATTAATTACTAGTGATTCAATAAAAACAATTTATCAAATAATTTAAGCAAATCAATTACTTCGATGTAAACTTTTGAGAAAGAAGTTCGCATTATTTTTTTAATGTTGTTATTTTTTGTAAAATAAATTAAACAGTGAAAATCTTGAATAACTATTTGAACACATAAATTGCATGAAGATAGAAGCAGAAAAATTAGAAGTGAAGAATTTAGAAAAAAAGAAGTATAGGTCAGACCGAATTCGGGATCACTTAGCAAATGAACGTACCTATCTGGCATGGATGCGAAGTGGTATTGCGCTCATGGGTTTTGGTGTTTTGATTGTGCGATTGCGAATCATTCGACCTCCATTAGCACCACAACCTCCTGGTAATGGTTGGAAGTTAGGTTTAGCATTTGCCTTAGTTGGTGTGTTAACAGTATTACTTTCAACTCAGCATTATTTCGCTGTTCGTCGAGATATTGATGAGGATACCTATCAACCGCCAGACCGTTGGATACTTATGGCGAGTCTAGCTGTGGTTCTCCTCGGTGGGGGCGTACTATACTATGTGTTCACAGTTCCTCTAGATTATTTGAGTAGTTATATTCTGGAGTGAAAGATTTACCTGTAATCCTTTTAGAGACTTAGCACTGCTACGTCTCTAAGTTATTTTTCACTCCTATGTCTGTTGAATATTTTTGAATTTGGAAGTTTCTAATTGAATGCAGTTATTTCCCAATACAGTTCAGATAAGACCAAAACACTTGTAGAGACGGCGATTTATCGCGTCTCGAAAACCCAAAATTTTATACTAGTAGCGCTTAACTGAACCGTATTGAGTTATTTCCAACTCTGGTGACATCTCTTTACCCTGAAGGACGAAAGCTCTCTAAAAATCACTTTTTAGATTTCCTAGTTGTTCCCTTGCGGGATTTAGACTTTGACCTAGTATGTTGCTAAATGTAATACATCTGACTCTTCTGTAAACGTGCTTCGCGCTGGTCACACAAGTCTTGGATGGTATATTGACTCAAAATAGTTTGTGCGGCAACATCTGCTTGCTGCCAAATCTCCGACACCAAAATTTTTTCCAAATTTTCTTCAGAAGGAGACTCTTTTTCTTTCTGTTCTCCATCCAACATAATCACGACCTCTAATAACGTTAATTGGCGAGGTTCACGCGCCAAAACAAAACCACCTTTAGAGCCACGTTGACTCTGTACAACACCCGCCCGCCGCAAACTGGAAAGTATCTGCTCTAGATAACGCTCTGGTATTGGATGCTTGGCAGATATGTCACTCATCGTTGTGGGTGTTTTGTGAACATAATGGTTGGCTAGTTCTAAAAGTGCCAATAGCGCATATTCCACTTTCGCAGACAGATCCAAGAGCGTATAGTTTTGTTTTTTTAAGCTATTTGTCATAATACTACTGTAAATTGATAAATTTATTGTATTTTAGCAGTTAGACGTTGATTTTCATCTATCTACCAACCAAGTCAACGAGCAACGATCGCAGCAGTTGTATCCTCGTCGGGATTCTTCCTAATCAAGATATGGTGTGGGCGTAGAAATACTTTTTCACTGGGAGAAACAATAGTGCTTAGAAACATTTTCAACTAAAATACCCATTCTTATCTGTAATATTGAGGAATATATAAACGCACCCGCAGTTGATTCATTCTGCTACATTGATTAATAAATAAAATCATAGACAAACATTCACTTTATTTAAATGAGATGTCCATGCAAAGAAGATGCATCTAACCACAGTGGTAACTGTAGCGTTTTTAAGTGATTGAAAATAGAAAAAAGTTGCTGTGGTTTACCCCAAAGGTCTAAATCAAACCAACCATAGTTTTCTGTTGGCGTGAGCATCGCCGTGGTGATGTTGACCGTGATACTGTAGCGGGACACCAAACCAGAAATCAAAGGTTGACGCTGGTAATGCTAAGGTATACGAATGCGGCTATCAATTGGGGTGAGTTGAAGAAACTTCTGTTGTGGCATAAGAATATTCTGCGATCGCTACACTCAAAATGACTCCCATTAAAAACAGTGACACAAAGCTTCTCAAAGAATTGTGTTTCCATCGATTCCAGATATCCGTCCACATACTGACTTTGGACTCCTTGGTTTAATCTACAGTTAGTCGAGCTAAATTTAGTATTTAGAGGTTTAGTACTAGATACTACAGATATCTAGATGAAATAGCAATAGGAAACACCATAATCCCGGTCAAGAATGTGTTAATTTCATAATTTTTAAGAATGCCACTAAATATCTTTAGACAAAGGAGTTGCACTTAAAGGCATAAAAAAGCGATCGCAGTGGATGATTCAGCATCTGCGATTGCCTACGGTGGGGCGTACCTGGAAAATTTTTAAATTTTATCTATAACCAGGGATGGCGTCGGGAATAAAAAATAGCAGATGGATGGAAATCACCCAGCTGCTAGTGAGAAGGGAGTAACGATAACTCTGATTAACTAGCCAGGACAAATTCTTTGGCAGCATTCTGGGAATGATTCACCGCTAGAGCAAACTCTTTGAGGACATCTTGCAATCTTTGGTTTATTTCTTCATCGAGTTGCACGCTACCATCTGGCTGGATTTGAATTTGCTTATCGACTGCGTACACTGTACTCAATATATGCCGTGCGCCTAATTCAGATAGCACAGGTTTTAAGGCATACTCTACTGATAATAAATGAGCGATTGTCCCACCTGTAGCTATAGGTAGCACAACTTTCCCTGCCAAAGCTTTCTGGGGTAATAAATCTAGAAATGCTTTCAGTACACCTGTGTAGGCTGCTTTATAAATGGGAGTTGCAATAATTACACCGCTTGCTTTTTCTAGGAGGGCTTTTGGTTTTTCTAACGCGAGACTATCGTAACGTCCATAAGCTAAGTCTTCGGCAGGTATATCTCGCACTGAGATTATATCTAGATTTAATCCTTGCTGCGATAGAGTTTTAGCAGCATGTTCAAGAATGGCGTAGGTTCTGGAGGGGTGAGAGGGGCTGCCGGCGATCGCTAATATATTTGTCATGTTAGATAAGAGGCTTTGAGGTTTTTAAACGCAGAGGTACGCAAAGGGAAGCGCAGAGGTACGCAGAGTGTTTTTTAATCTACGGTGGCGATTTGCTGTTTGGGAAATTCTTGGTTGGCTACAACCTCGCCAAAGGGACTTAGTAGTTGCGGTTCTAGTGTTGGCTGATTGTCTAGGGGTAAACGAGGGAAAAGTAATTCTGCTACCCGATATGCTTCTTCTAGATGAGGATAACCAGAGAAAATAAAGGTATCTATACCTATTTCTTGATATTCCAGCATTCTCTGAGCAACGGTATCGGGATCGCCTACTAAGGCTGTGCCAGCACCACCACGCACTAAACCAATTCCTGCCCATAAATTCGGGCTAATTTCTAAGGCTTCACGAGAGCCGTTGTGTAATTCTTTCATCCGGCGTTGTCCTTCTGAATCCATGCGGGCGTAAGCTTGTTGCGTTTTGGCGATCGCATCTTCATCTACGTAGCGAATCAAATTGTTAGCTGCATCCCAGGCTTGGCTTTCTGTCTCTCGCACAATCACGTGGAGACGAATCCCAAAACGTAATGTTCTCCCTTGGGCTGCTGCTAACCGACGTACAGAGGCAATCTTTTGGGCAACTTGTTCTGGTGGTTCGCCCCAAGTTAAATATACATCTACATGTTTGGCTGCAATTTCTTGAGCAATCGGGGAAGAACCTCCAAACCAAAGAGGCGGATGAGGTTTCTGGATTGTGGGAAATAATAGCCTACCACTTTGGATATTCAGATAATCTCCCTGAAAATCAGCAGTTTCTCCAGCTGCAATCTCTCGCCACACTGCCAAAAATTCATCTGTTAATCTGTAGCGATCGTCATGGGAAAGATGCAATCCATCTCCCGCCAATTCCACTGGATCGCCACCGGTGACGACGTTAATCAACAACCTTCCACCAGAAATGCGATCAAAGGTTGCTGCCATTCGTGCTGCTACTCCCGGCGACATCAACCCCGGACGAATAGCCACCAAAAACTTCATCCGCTTGGTGTGTGTCACCAAAGTTGATGCCAAAACCCAGGCATCTTCACATGAACGGCCTGTAGGTAGTAATGCCCCTGTAAAACCTAAATGATCTACTGCTTGGGCTATCTGCCGCCAGTAATCAAAGTTGACTGCCCGCCCGCCTATGGCAGTACCAAGATAGCGCCCTTCACCGTGAGTTGGAATAAACCAAAGTAGCTGCATGATATCTATAGTCAGAGTAGCTGCAATATTTCCTGGTCTTTAAGTACGGTAATTTTATCAATCTACCGTATTATTTAATTCACTTTTAGACTATCGCACAGCCAGTTAAGCAAAGCAATACCTTTACAAAACTAAATACTGTTAGTCGGTAGAGTTTTAGTAGTTTAATGCTTGCGGTTTTGCAGTAGCTATGACATACTTGAGCTTACAATTACATTATTCCTATAGACTTACCGTAGTTTATAGTTTGCTTCACAAATCTTGCTGCAAAGAATTAATCATGCTTAAAGATGCACAAGGACTAGTAGTTACAACAGATTCAGCCGATGCGATCGCAGCCATTAACCGTTTTATCGATCAGATGCTTGGTTATGGTAAAGATGCAGAAACAGCAGTTTTACAAGCAATTGCAGCAGATCCCACTTGTGCATTAGCTTATGCTTATGCGGCTGCTTATTATCTCACCCAAGAAAATCGCAAAGCTTGGCAGTTAGCTCTACCATATCTGCAAACTGCACAACAGTATTGCACCAAAGTTACCGCCAGAGAACAGCTATATATACAGGCAATTTTAGCTTGGGCAAATCAAGAAATTGATGTAGCGATCGCCATTCATGAAGAGATTGCTAATCAATTTCCCCGTGATTTAGTATCTGTGCAGCAGGGGCAGTATCACTATTTTTATACAGGTAATAAAGAAAAATTACTGGAAATTGCCCAGAAGGTTTTACCTAGTAATCCTCAACAACATTATTTATATGGCATGGTGGCCTTTGGATTAGAACAATGTCACCAACTCAAAGCAGCAGAAAAGATAGCTCGTCAAGCGATCGCATTGAATAGATATGATCCTTGGGCGCATCATGCGATCGCTCATGTCATGGAAACTCAGGGAAGAGTCGATGAGGGAATAGCTTGGATGGAAAGTTTTGCAGATACCTGGGAAGACTGCAATTCTATGCTCTACACTCATAACTGGTGGCACATTGCACTATATTATTTACAGTTAAAAAACTACCAAAAAGTTCTCAAACTCTACGATACGTATATTTGGGAACGTGCTAACAAACAATCTCCTAAAGACCAAGTAGGAGCAATTTCATTATTATTGCGCCTAGAATTGCGCGGTGTAGATGTGGAGAACCGTTGGCAAGGCATTAGTCCTTATCTTTACAGCCGGATTGATGAACACGCATTACCATTTCAGGATTTGCATTATGTCTATGCCCTTGCCAAAGCCGGACACCATGATTGGGTGAACCAAATGCTTCAGAGTATGCAGTATCACACTTTGAGTATTAATCCTTTCCTGCGACGGAGTTGGGTAGAGTTAGCAATTCCCGCAGCTAGAGGAATGGTAGCTCATGCCAAAGGCGATTTCAACACGACTGTTGCAGAACTGAAACCTGTTTTACCACGCTTGCATGAGATTGGAGGGAGTCATGCACAACGAGTATTGTTTCAGCAGGTGTATACAAATGCGTTGTCGCTAGCTGAAAGACAGAGTTGGTTTTATGACATGACTGCTTGATGTAAAACCGTTAGCTTGAATCACATCAAGTAGAGAGTTTTACAACAAGTGTTGTCCATCCTTCTACTTTGCTTTCAGTAACTGAGAAGTTATCTGCAATACACTCTTATCAATAAAGAATGCTAAGATTGACCAACTTGTAGTTTTGCATAAAGTAAATAAATTTATATTTACGTGCAAAATACTACATTCTTTGTTAAATATACGCATTCTTATTTTGATGTGAGGTCATATCATGAAACGCATCGTGGCATTTTCTCTCGAAAATGGTGATACCGTCTTAATAGAAGTCGATGAACCAGTACCAGGAGATGAGCGTATCGGTTTGCGAGAGGAAATTGTGCAAAAGGCTACACAAACTTTTGAGTCTGCCTTAGATAAAGTAAAACCTGTAGCCAATGCCATAATGGCCAAGGTGCGTAGCCTTCCCCAGCCTGCGGATGAAGTAGAAGTCAAGTTTGGTATCAAAATTAGTGCTGAACTTGGAGCAGTAGTTGCTTCGGGTAGTAGTGAAGTAAACTATGAAATTACCCTGAAATGGAAACGAGAGTCAGGGTATGACCATGCTGCTTGAATCATCTATTGTCCACCCGTGACAGGTTAAGTAAAAGTGCATTTTGTCAATCAGCTAAAATACTCAAAAGCCAGTTAGTGAAAATGATA
>NZ_JBIQNW010000045.1:0-52453 GCF_047228265.1 Nostoc sp. UIC 10607
GTTCTTTTCCTCGTACCCCTGTTGATGAATTTTACTGTTATAACTCCTCCTAACTGTAAAAAACCTACACTTGTCAGCCCCTGCTCCCTGCCCCCTGCCTTTATAGGGATGGTATATTTTTTTATTTGGAAGTCCCTTACCTCCAATTTGACAAACTCACTACAAGCAAATTCCCGTTGGGAATCTCCTAATATTTCAAGGGCTTTATCGGCAATTCAACCAACACCATCTGTTGCGCTGATTAATACCCCTGAATCAATATAAGTTATTTTCATTCTTCTCTACTCTGTAGCTCACCTCTCCGACTGGCAAGTTCTTTTTCGATTTCATCTTCATCTAATAAATGTTTACCAGAAGCAACAATCTTAGTACAAATTTGCTGCAAACGTTCTCCCAATGGGATTTTATTTGCAGAGTTTTTCAAACCAAGAAATTCCACAAAATCTAAAACTTCCTTTTGCTTGCCTTGTGGAAGAGAACGCCACTTTTTAATAATTCTTGTTCTGAAGTCATTAGTATTTACCTATTACTATTAATTCTATTGTGATTGGATATTTTTATTGTAGAATGACATTTAAATTTAATCCTACTTGTGAACAAGAAGATCCCCGACTTCTTAAAGAAGTCGGGGATCTGAGCCTTTGCCAAAAGTGACTCACCTTGTCCATTATCCTTATTACCTGCCAGGAACCTTCAAGCCTCGACGCTCAAGGATTTGCCGCACTTCTGGGCTGGGGGCGTAGTTATAGCCGTAGGAGGAGTTCTCTGTATCATCCATAATCTGAGGTGTGAGTAATACAATCACCTCATTGCGCTGGTTCTGTCTGTTTGTACTTCTAAACAGCGAACCAATTAGTGGAAGATCACCCAAGATGGGAATTTTAGAGACAGTTGTCCGGTCTGCGTCTTGAATGATGCCTGAAAGAATTAGTGTTTGACCATCTCTCAAGCGAATCGAGCCAGAATTAAGAGAGCGCTCCGATACCAAGAATATTTGTTGGGTACCGCCTCCTCCAACGTTGATAGTAGCTGGAGCTTGGGGTGCTTTGACGACAGGAGCTACCGATAGAGAGACAAAACCATTGTCGTCAATCCGTTCAACTTTAACAGCTAGGGTTAAACCTACTCGGTCTTTTTCTGCTGAAATCGTTTCTGTAGCAAGATTCGTATCCCGAACTATTTCCCTTTTTATGTTGCCTACTACTTCCTGAGTCAGGTTGACATTAGCGGTTTGGCCTTCTTGCACAATTAACGTCGGGTCTGTCAAAATCTTGGCATTGCCATTTTGCACTTGAGCTTGCAAGCTAGCGAGAAGACGCTTAGGGAACTGAAATAAAGTTGGGAGAGCAAATGTATATTGATCAGGAGTTCCAGCGGTTGTGGCTGTTGCCGGAGTTCCTGGAGTAAACTCTGTAATACCTGGTTGTAGTGGATTACCTACATCAGCAGTAGCTGATGGTATATTGCCCTGAGAGTTAAAAAACCCATCACCCAAAAATGTTCCACCTGTAACGGGATTCTGGATAACTGGCGTACTAGTCACGCTGCTCGACGTTTCAGCTCTAGTAGCTGGTCTCGAACCGCCAAAATTTAGAGATGCTGCACCGCCATCATTTGTAAAGTAGTTATTACCAACCCCAAAGGAAAAGCTAGTGTTGTAGTCCTGGGTGTTCAAGAGGTTAACATCGATAATCTTGACATTGACTACTACTTGACGACGGCGGATATCAAGCTGAGTTAGTTGAGCCATGGCCATCTCAACTAGCCGCGGAGGACCAATCAAAGTCAGGGAATTGGTGCGCTCATCTCCTAATGCCTGTAAACCTCTAAGTAATGGGTTAGAGTCTGTAAAATTAACGCGTTGAGTTTCAACTTTGGTTTCTGTAGTTGTCTGAGTTTGGGTGATAGGAGCAACTCCAGTACCCACGGGTACGGCATTAACACTGGTAACTTGTCGTTCGCGGCTGACGGCGCTTTCTGCTCCTAAGCCGACCAAAAAGTTCAAGGCGACTCCCACTGTCACCTGATTGAGTCGCAGGCTACGCATAACCATGTCACGGGTGGAATTAGGTAGTTTAGGCCCAACAAAAACCGTGCGATTACTGCGATTCGCTTCTAAACCACTCAAGCGTAAGACGTAGTTAAACACATCTTGCACTGGCTCATTTTCTATATCTAACGAGATTGTTTGAGAAACTGCTGGTGCATTAGCAGCACCACCTTGCTGACCTCCAGCAGCTTGCTCGCCTCCGATATAAGCCAGGTTCAAACTAGCAGCACGGGCAAGTAGTGACAAAACCTCACGCACCGGCGCATCTCGCAATACTAAACGGGGTACACGTTCCTGAGTTCCTAAGTCAATGGTGCTAGGAGAAGCATCAGTATTAGAGATGGCAATATCTCCCACTGGTGGCGCGACAGCTCTAGGTAAGAAAGGTGGAGCCTGACTCACCGGTTGACCTGGCCCAGCTGCTTGTGCAGGTTGTCCGTCAATGGTGACTTCCGGGTTAGGAACAAGAACATCTGGCTTCTGACCCGGTTGGGCTGGAGTAGTAGCAGGCGGTGCTGTGGATGTTGGCGTTGGCGCTGTTGGCGTTGATGCTGATGCTGTAGTGCCACTGGATGGGCTAAAGCTGAGTGTAATTCCATTTTGCGATCGCACCACGGGTTGACTCTCAGGTGTATTGTTACTACCAGTTACGGTCACCCGAATGCTATTGGCATCAAGCTGATTAATCTCAACGGAGGCAATTCCTGGTGCTGGGCTATCTTGACGAAAACTATTGCCTTGTGGTAATCGTAATTGAGTATTGATAATATCTGCGACTAAAGTCTTGCCTCTTTTTGTAGTGAAAACTTGGGGGCGCGACCCTGAAGAAGTTTTCAAAGCAACGCTAATTCCACCATTAACTGGATTTAACTGTACGTTAGTAACTTGACTAATTTGTGCCCAAACTGGTTGAGCTGCCAAAAATACAAAAGCGGCAGTACCCAATATAAAACTATTACCGTGAAGCTGTTTCACAGTTCATTCCTCACCTTATAAAACCTTGTTTACAAACAATTTTGAGTAGGCGAATAAAATTCGCCCTGGCTCTAAGTTTACTTAACGCTAAATCGGCGCTTAGAAACCGCCTTGGCTCTAAGTTAACTACTTTTTCGGGGCATTTTTAGCCGCCGCCGCCGCCGCTACTTCTTCTGCACTAAGTGGCATCAATACCTGTAACTGGAATGACGTATTGATCGCTGCTGGC
The DNA here is from genome assembly GCF_047228265.1 of Nostoc sp. UIC 10607. Taxonomy (NCBI): domain Bacteria; kingdom Bacillati; phylum Cyanobacteriota; class Cyanophyceae; order Nostocales; family Nostocaceae; genus Nostoc; species Nostoc sp. UIC 10607. The sequence goes on from NZ_JBIQNW010000045.1 coordinate 3,255, forward strand.
CCTACCCGAACCGGCGTTTTATCTAATGGCGATCTTGACTCTACTGGAGCCAAAGTTGCTTGATAATCTTTAACTATTAACAAAGGCTGTAAACGCTCAATGTTACGCATTATCGATTGTGTTTGCTCATAAGTTCCTGTAATTTCGGCATTGATACTGCTGCGTTGCAGCTTACCGTCAACCTGTAGTCCTAGAGTTCCATCGATAATCGGTTCTGGTTTGGCGGAAACTGGCACAAATTTCTTGAGTTTGGCTCTCACTGCATTAATAGAAGTTGGAGTACTGCCAGAGTCAATTAATCGGTTCAGATCCAACAGCAATGTATCCAAGGTTTTTTCGTTAGCAAATAAACCTAAAACCTGAACTTTTTGCTGTTTTGCCTGTGCTAGCTCGTCTTTAACTTTGGCAATCTGTTTGATACTGGCTTTTTTTTGCTCAATTTGCGCTTGCAGTTCAGAGCTTTTAGCTTGCTGCTGCTGATAGCTTTCCCAAGCTGGCATCAGCAGGTTTAACAATATATAACCTGCTCCCGCTAAACCAATTACCCCTACCAAGATACCAATAATTTTTGGTGTGAAAGCAATACCAAATACCACGGGGTAGGCTGGCGTTTCCGAATCGAATTCCCCACCATGTTCGGCAAAATTTAAATCATCACTCAGCGTCATTTTGAAATGACTCCTGTTTGTTGCATACTACGAATTCGAGTTACTAACCCCACTGTGCCTTTTTTTTCCAACTCCCGGATTAATTCCGAAGCTGGAACATCGTTCATACTCGATTGAATAGTGTATTTAACTACTTGGGGCGGCTTAATTATTACAGCATTAGTAGGTTGACCCAAACCTGGAGTTAAGGGAGCATCTACTAACGTTGCCGTCAGAATTCTGCTTTCTGAGGACTTCAAGAACTGAGACTGTTGTAAACTCAATAAGAAATCATTGACATCGTTAAAAGAACGAGCCAATCCGGTAATTTCTAATCCCCCAGCGGGATTGCCTGCTGGCTTCCCTTCCACTGCCGCAATGGGTGGGATTTGCTTGATGTTCTCGATTTGCACTGTCGCTGGGATGCGATCGCGCAAATCTTGCAGCATTGCTGACCAAGGTCGAATCTGGTCAAATACGGTGACTAAAGCTTGGGTTTCCCCTTTAATTGCATTCGTCTCGGCTTTGATTTTATTCAGATTTCCTATTTCTGTATCTAACTTCTTGCTTTCTTGGTCTAGTTGTGCTATTGTCCCCTCTAATTCAACAATCTTTCCTTGTAACAACCACCAACCAACTCCCAATAAAGCTGGAAGACCTACACCTAGTGCAACTCCCACATACACTGGTGTCATATTCCCTGTAGGCAGGTTTAGAGATATGCCTCCCTTTCTCTCAGGCTTTTTCTGGTATGCTGGGCGGTCTTTAAGAAAGTTAACATCTAGGCTGTACATTTTGTTACACCTCCCGCATTCCTAGACCTAGTACGATCGCCAAACCAGAGCGTTGTACCTGTGGATATTTATCAGTGTCAACTTCCAAAGATAAAGACCCTATTGGATCTATTTGGGTAGTTGGCAAGCTCAATCGTTGCGTAAAGAATTCATCTAGCTGTTGGAGTCCACCTCCTGGGCCAGCTAATATAATTTGTGCTACCTCCAAATTTTCACTTTGATTGAGGTAAAAATCGATGGAACGGCGCAGTTCATCTGTAAGTTCTCCCAACACTCTTAATATGGCTGCCATACCAGGATCGAGTTCGGTGACACCAGTTTTGCCGCCGTCTATGGGAGTTGGCGGAATAACCATTCCGTGTAACAGTTCCATATCTCGTGATGTGGGTAAGCTCATTGCCCTTGCTAAGGCAGTTTGCATTTGATAAGTCCCAATTGGGACTGTGCGTGAAAATTGCGGCACTCCGTTAACGATGATGGCGATTTCTGTACTGTCAAACTCTATATCAACTAGTACTGCTGCTTCTTGTGGCCCAAATTGTCGCAGTTGCTCACGAATAGTCCGAATCAGAGCAAAACTGTTAATTTCTAAAACATCGATTTGTAATCCTGCCTGCTCGAATGTACTTATATAGGTATCCGTTATCTCCTTGCGGGTGGCAACTAGGAGTACGTGTACTTTTTCAATGCCATCTTCATCTACAAAGTACCCAAGTTTCTGATAATCTACATCAGCTTCTTCACGAGGATAGGGTAAATATAAACCTGCTTCATGGTTGAGCACCATTTCTCGCAGTTCTTTATCATCTAACTCTGCTGGCACTGGTATGATCCGAACGATGGAATCTCGCCCTGGTACACCAGTGGCAACGCGAGAAGTTTTGATTTTGCTCTCAGCTAGCGCCTGCTGAATTAATTGCGCCATTGCTGCGGGGTCGGTGATTTGACCATCAGTAACTATGCCTTCGGGAACTGCTACCGATGTAAAGGTTTCTAGTTTCAAGCCTTGACGCTGCTTGCGTAGCTGAACTACATTTACCCGTTCGGGAGCAAGTTCAATGCCGACCCCTTTATTCGATTTGCCAAACAGACTATTGAAGCTTTTTACCACATTTGTGCCCGCTGGACTGCTAAATTGAAAATTTAAATGATACTAAGAAATGGACTTGGTGCTAAGTAATTTATTTAGCCTATAATCTCGACAATTCTGATCTAAGCTTTTCACACTGAGCAAGCGTAAAAATACTGGGAAAATGATTCAATTGCGAAAATTTAAACAACTTGTTGCTTTTACACTGCTGGGATTATTAACCAGTTGGATTGTAAGTTGCAGCACAAGTAATGTTGGTACAGGTACAAAACAGGCTAGTTCAGGCACGGCAACTGTTGAGTTTTGGACGATGCAACTCCAACCTCAATTTACCGACTACTTCAAAAACCTAATTGCGAATTTTGAATCGCAAAATCCAGGTATAAAGATTAACTGGGTAGATGTACCTTGGGCGGCGATGGAGAACAAAATTTTAACAGCTGTCTCAGCAAAAACGCCACCTGATGTAGTTAACCTCAATCCGGGTTTTGCTTCCCAACTTGCTGGACGAAATGCCTGGTTAGATTTAGATGCGAAAGTCCCAAACGATGTACGTTCCTCCTATCTACCGAATATCTGGAAAGCAAGTACTCTTAATGGCAAGAGTTTTGGGATTCCCTGGTATCTCACCACAAGGTTAACCATTTATAACACTGATTTATTAAAACAGGCAGGTATCAATAAAACACCTGCAACCTACGCAGAATTGGCACAAGCAGCCCAACAAATTAAAGATAAGACTGGCAAGTATGCCTTTTTTGTGACTTTCGTGCCGCAAGATTCCGGTGAAGTGTTGGAATCTTTCGTGCAAATGGGTGTCACCTTAGTAGATGCTGAGGGAAAAGCAGCGTTTAATTCAGCACAAGGTAAGGCAGCGTTTCAGTATTGGGTAGACTTGTATAAAAAAGGTTTGCTTCCTAAAGAAGCTTTGACGCAAGGACATCGCCACGCGATCGATTTATACCAATCTGGAGAGACTGCGTTTCTAGCTTCTGGGCCAGAATTTCTGAAAACGATCGCTAATAATGCCCCGAAAATTGCACAAGCTTCGGGAATAGCACCTCAACTCACTGGTGACACAGGCAAGAAAAATGTTGCGGTGATGAACATAGTTATTCCCCGCGATAGCAAACAACCAGACGGGGCTGTAAAATTTGCTTTATTTGTCACCAATGACGAAAATCAGTTAGCCTTTGCTAAAGCTGCAAATGTCTTACCTTCTACAGTAAAAGCATTGTCTGATAGTTACTTTAAAGATGTTCCAGCTAATGCTTCAACAATAGAAAAAGCGCGAGTTATCACCGCCCAACAACTGCAACAAGCAGAAATATTAACTCCTACTTTGAAGGATTTCAAAAAACTCCAAAAGGCGGTTTACGAGAACTTGCAAGCAGCAATGTTAAACCAGAAGACTGTAGATAAAGCCGTAGAGGATGCGGCGCAAGAGTGGAACAATAGATAAATTTTGTAATTCGTAATTCGTAATTCGTATTTCGTATTTCGTATTTCGTAATTATGATTTACGAATTATATTGGTGGGTGATAAAAAATCGCCTACTAAATAAAGGGAACCACATAAAACGATTAAATCGTCTGTGGTTGCGGTTGAGGTTACGGCTTCCAATGCTGTGAATAAATCTGGATGGATTTGGCGATCGCTTAATTCTGGACAGAGGCTGTAAGCTAGATTTGCTAAGTAGTCTAGATCAGCGGAAGTTCTACCGGGCCAAGATTCTACTGGTATTGGTACTAGGAAAAGGCGATCGCCTGGCCGCAACAGGGCGGCAAAAATATCAGCATGATCTTTGTCAGAAAACATTCCCATAACCCAGTTGACTGGCTTGTGGTTCACTGCGTCTAAGCTATCGACATACTGGCGGAGAACTTGGGCTGCGGCGGTATTATGAGCACCATCAAGTAATAATTTATGGTTATTCCAGGTAGTCCATTGCATCCGCCCCGGCCATTTAGTTTTTGCCATGCCGTTAGTTATGGCTTCTTCAGAAATCTGCCAACCCTGTTGTTGGAGAATTTCTAAAGCAGCTAAAGCCAAAGCTGAATTAGTTAATTGAATCTGTCCCGCTAACGGTAACTGGTATTTAATTAATTTAGAATTTTGAATAGTTTGATATTCTGCCCATCCAGAAGCTATTTCACGGGCGGGTTGAGGTGTAAAAATCGGGCATTTTAATTCTAAGGCACGCGATCGCACAACTTCTTCTGCATCTGGTGGCAATCCTCCAACCACAACGGGACATCCCGGTTTGAGAATACCTGCTTTTTCTCTAGCAATGTCAGCGACGGTGGGGCCAAGTTGCTGCCAGTGTTCCCGGCTGATAGAAGTGATGATTGTAACCAGGGGTTCCAAGCAGACATTGGTAGCATCTAAGCGTCCTCCTAGTCCTACTTCTACTACAGCCACATCGACTTGCTGCTGGGCAAAATATAACCAAGCAGCCGCCGTAATTACTTCAAACTGAGTTGCAGATTCCTCATCAGCACGAATAGCAGCTTGGACTTCTTCTAATAATTGGCTCAATTCTTCAGAGGAAATTGGCTGTTCATTCAGACAAATACGTTCCGTCCAATCGACTAAATGGGGGGAAGTGTAGCGTCCTGTACGATAACCTGCCTCAGTAAGTACTGAGGAAAGATAAGCACATACTGAACCTTTGCCATTGGTGCCAGCAACATGAATGATCGGGACTTGGTGATGAGGATTGCCCAGATTTGCCAATAAATTGACAATGCGATCGAGTCCTAGATGGACACCAAAACGTTGCAGGGGCTGTATTACAGAATCGATATCCAAGGAAGGGGAGATTGGGGAGTCAGGGAATGAGGGAGACAAGGGAGATGATGGGGACAAGGAGAATAACCAATGCCCCATGCCCATTAATTGATATCAATAAAACCGGCTGCCTCTGTGAAGAGAAACAGTCGGTTAAAGCTCGATGATATTGAGCCGTATTTAAGCTTCTCTATCCAAAAAGCCTTGAATTTGTCTTAAAGCCGCAGCGCCAATATTAAACACTGCCCAGCTAGCGGCAATGGCAACTGGTGCTAAAACGATCGCTATACGGTAATCGATATCCATATCTAGAACCCCTCTTTTAAGTAGAAATTAAAGTTTTGTCAACTGCTCTCATTTTTATTTTTAGCTGAAGTGGGCAACTTTTCCAAGTAGATATGTAAAGAATGATTAAATTATGGGGCATTGGGCATTGGGAAAAGACAAGGAAGAGGGGGGAGACAAGAAAGAAACTTGTTCAATAATTCTCCGTTGTCCCCCTTGTCCCCCTTGTCCCCCTCATCTCCCCCTGCTTCCCCTGCTCCACAATCCCCACTCCCCCCTCCCTAAGGCTTCTGAAAGCCGAGATCAGTACCCTTACCAGCATGAACTAAAGCTAACTTTTGGTAACGTTTAGCGTGTTCAATAAGTTCTGCGGCTTGAGCCTCTGTTACTTGCCGCAACACTTTGCCAGGAATGCCTACAACTAGGGACAAAGGAGGTACATCTTTGGTTACGACTGCACCAGCACCGATAATGCTACCAGCGCCCACTCGTACCCCGTCTAAAATCACTGCGCCAATGCCAATCAAACTTCCACGCTCAATGTAAGCGGAATGTACCACAGCGCGATGCCCTACGGTCACATGATCTTCTAAAATTGTCGGAAACCCAGGATCTCCATGTAAAATTGCACCATCCTGAATATTTGTGCATTCGCCAATTTCAATCCGTTCTACATCTCCCCTAACCACTGCTCCATACCAAATGCTTACCCCTGCTGCTATATTTACCGAACCCATAACAACAGCATTGGCTGCGATGAAGGCAGCTTGAGAAAAATCAGGAGATGTCCAGTAAGAAGCGGTAGACACGATAGAATATTAATATGGTACCCAGGAACACTGGAGAAAATCCAACCTTTGAGGCTGGTTGAACAACCAGGATATCACACTGTTAAGCCTCTACGGTGAGGAAAACACTAGTGAACAATGTTCCTGCCGCAACTCCGTGTCTATGCCGCAGTGAGCAAGTAACCCAAAGTAGTGGAGCCGAAGTGTATAATCCAATGCACTAGTGCTGGTGAAGACAAAATTATGTTTGTACGCACTTCATGATGAATCCAGGCTTGCAGTACCCGATGTTTGGGCCGGAAATACAGTGTCCTCACTGTCGCCAGACTATTCCGGCGCTGACACTAACAGATACCTATTTGTGTTCGCGTCATGGCGCTTTTGAAGCTAATCCTAAAAATGGAGAGTTAATCCATTTGCAATCGGGGCGTCATTGGCGGAGGTGGAATAATGAATGGTATAGACAGCATACTCATCCCGATGGTATTCGGTTTGAAATTCACGAAGCATTAGATAAGCTCTATACCCAAGGCTATCGAGCAACAAGAGTGATTATTGCTCGACGCTATCAGGAATTGATGAGTGGCTATTTAGAACGCAGCACCCCTTGGCGTTCTGGACAACCAGAAGCTACTGCTGCGCGTTTATACGGCTTACCCGTGGAGTTTAGCCCCGATAGCTCAGAAGATGCCTGTTGGGAAGTGATCAATTTTGACTTGGAAAAAGAGCCTGGCGTCCCTGTGCGCTACCCTTATTTCAGGTTGTTTGAGTAAAGTTAGGAGTTAGGAGTGAGGAGTTAGGAGTTAAATTCAATTTAGAACTCATAACTTACAACTCCTAACTTTTGTTATGCACCACGCTTCTATTCGGACTGCGAATATTCATCGAGCGATCGCTTTCTACGAACATTTAGGGTTTACAATTTCGGAACGCTTTACTACGGGCTACACCCTAGCTTGCTGGATGGAAGGATTGGGCGGCAGAATTGAACTAATCCAAATTCCCGAACCAAAACCAGCCCCAGATGCCTTTGCTGACGAGCATTATGTGGGGTATTATCATCTCTCGTTCGATTTAACTGAAATTACACCAGATTTACCTAGCTGGTTGACAAATTTACAAGAACGTGTAATGTTAGCTGCCGAGAATCAACCCGGAGAATTACAACCGTTGAAGGTACTTTTAGAACCGACACAACAGCAAATAGGCGATCGCATTTACGAAGTGGCTTTCATCGCCGATACCGATGGTTTACCTCTGGAATTCATTCGAGTTTTAGCAAAAAAACCATAATTTAGCTTTTTTATTACCTTTATTGCTAATATATTATTTTTCTGTATTGTTACCGAGATAACAGATTTTTTTGCGATATTAAACTGTGGTCACTCTCCAACATAACTATGTAACTTAATTTACAGATATATTTGCTAAATACATGTATGGATTTTCTAGATTTTATAAATATCCCTTGCCATTATTATTTTTAAGCTTATGGCTAATAGCGGTTTTTTTGTTAAGCGATCAACCTGCTCATAGCCAACATCCAGCCATATCTAATAAAGAAAAATACCAGTCAACCTTGCTAACAAAAAGAATAATGCCCTCAACACTGACACTAAATGTCCGTAAGACAGTGCTGGAAAATGGTCTAACTATCCTTACAAAGGAAGTACATACTGCACCAGTGGTGACGGTGCAGGTGTGGTACAAGGTTGGCTCACGCAACGAAGAACCGGGCGTGAATGGCATTGCCCATCAGTTGGAACACATGATGTTTAAAGGTACAAAAAATCGTCCGATTCAATTTGGCCGTTTATTTAGTGCTTTAGGTAGTGATTCCAATGCTTTCACCAGCTATGACCAAACTGCATATTACGGTACTGTGGAACGAAACAAGCTAAAAGCGCTCTTAGTGCTGGAAGCAGACAGAATGCAAAATTCCCAGATTGAGCCAGAACAACTGGCGAGTGAAAAGCGGGTAGTCATTTCCGAGTTGCAGGGTTACGAAAATAGTCCAGAATATCGTCTCAACCGTGCTGTAATGCAAGCGGTGTTTCCTAATCATGCTTATGGGTTGCCTGTAGGTGGAACCAAAGCTGATGTAGAGAAATTTGAAGTTGAGCAGGTAGAAAAATATTACCGCAATTTTTACAGTCCCGATAATGCCGTTTTAGTAATTGTTGGAGATTTTCAAACTGCAAATACCCTAGAAATAGTTAAAGAGGTATTTGGCAAACTATCGAAGAGGCAGGATAGCGCAGCGGTAGCTCATCCTAGAGCGTCGGCAGAAGGCAGGGGGCAGAAGGCAGGGGGCAGAAGGCAGGGGGCAGGAGTTATTTCTTCCTCATCTTCTTCATCTCCCATAGTGTTGCGAGAACCGGGAGCAGGGCGGCTGTTGCAGGCGGTTTACCCGCTACCGGATGCAAATCAACCGGATGTGCCTGCGCTGGATGTAATGGATTACATCTTGACAGAGGGGAGGAATTCTAGACTTTATCAGGCATTGGTGGAATCAGGTTTAGCTAGTGAATTAACAGCATCAGTTACCAGTCTGCGAGAATCTGGCTGGTATGAGGTGTTGGTGACGGCTGGTTCTAAACAAGATTTGAAAAAAATTGACTCAGTGTTGAGTAGTGCGATCGCCAATGTAGCAGAAAAAGGCGTGACATTAGAGGAAGTTGAACGAGCTAAAACCCAATTAACAGCAGATGTAATTTTGAGTAACCGTGATATCACTTCTCAAGGAATGCAATTGGGCAATGATGAGACAACTACTGGTGATTATCGCTACACAGACCGTTATTTGGCTGCTGTCCGTCTGGTGAAGCCGACGGATGTCGTTGCTGTCATTAACAAATACCTTACCAAAGGAGCCAGGACAGTAGGCTTTTTTGAACCAACCCAGAAGCTGATAACAGAGGTTATTGATAAACCAGACTCAGCCCAAACTACAGAGAATTTTTCTCCTGGCGCACCTGTGCTTCCTTCTGAGGTGGGGAAGTACTTACCACCTGTAGATTTGGCTACAGATGCGATTGCACAAGTATTACCACAGGAATTTAAATTTACCAACGGACTGCGGATATTACTGTTACCAGATCATAGTACTCCCACCGTTACCTTGAGCGGTCACATTCAAGCCGGAAAGGAATTTGATCCAGATAATCAAGCTGGGCTGGCTGCTTTTGTGGCAGAGAATTTGCTAAATGGCACTAAGAGCAAGGATGTCTTAACTATTGCCAAAGCTTTGGCAGAACGAGGGGCGAGTTTAGACTTTGAAGCCTACCGCGAAGGTGTGCGGATTGAGGGTGATAGTTTAGCAGAGGATTTGCCGATACTCCTTGAGATATTGGCTGATGTTGTAAAAAATAGTACCTTTCCAGTCAAAGAATTGGAATTGCATCGCCAACAAACTTTAACTGATTTGCAGCTGGAATTAGATGAGCCATCAGAAGTAGCCAGAAGAGTATTTGTTCAGTCAATTTACCCGAAAAAACATCCCTTACACACCTTTCCCACAGAGGAGAGTCTACAGCAGATTCAGCGCCAGGATGTGATTGATTTCAAAGCTAAACACTATCGTCCAGATACGACAGTGCTTGCGCTGGTGGGAGATTTTGATCTGGACAAAGTGCGATCGCTCATTAAAAATGAGTTTGGTAACTGGGAAGTTAGCGGCCAAGCACCCACATTAAAATATCCCACAGTGCCAATGCTGGAGAAAATAGTCAGTGTCAACCCAGTTTTACCAGGTAAAGCCCAAGCCGTTACATATATGGGTTACACAGGTATTAACCGTTATGATTTTCGGTTTCACGCAGCCTTAGTATTGAACCAAATTTTGGGAGGCGATACCCTATCTAGTAGACTGGGTGCAGAAGTGCGCGATCGCCAAGGTTTGAGCTATGGAATTTATAGTTCCTTCCAAGCCGGGAAGAATGCAGGCACATTTTTGATAGAAATGCAAACTAGTCCTGAAGATAGCAGTAAAGCGATCGCTAGCACCCGCCAGATGCTACAGCAAATCCATCAACAAGGTGTCACTGCACTGGAAGTAGAAACAGCTAAACGCACCCTCGTCAGCAACTACAACGTTTTGCTGGCAAACCCAGAGGAATTAACACATAGAATTCTGATGAATGAGGTGTATGGACTCGACAAATTAGAATTGTACTCCTTCACTCAAAAAATCCAAAAAGTCACTCTTGAGCAAGTTAATCAAGCGGCTCGTGAGTTACTCCGCCCAGATCAAATCGTAGTCGTTACTGCTGGGCCATCTGTGTTAGCAGAGAAAAGCATTAGGTAGAGATGGGCACTGGGCATGGATAATATAAAGAATGGGTAAACTCAGAACTTGCACCAGTCCCAACAACTGCCTCGGAATTGATTTCGAGGCTAGTCTTCTAAAGAAGAGTGAATAAGGATTGGAGTCCACTTGAGTGGATTTGCGCTATGAGCCAGAGAATAAATTCTCTGGCGGGAAGTGGGCAGGTGCAAGATATAAAGTAGTTTTTCCCGCTACCTATTAATTGTTCCTGCTCATCAGCATTGCCTTTTGAGAACTACCAATGAAAACTTACAACCATTTATACCAAATTGTAATTACATTGCTTGTTTTTCCAACTACCGTTTGGCTGCAAATATTACGGCGAAACTACGTGATATTAACGTTGCTCCTAGCTCTAAATTTCATTGCTGCGACTCCAGCGATGGCGGCAAATTTGTCTGACGATTTGCTCAAGCAACCAGCCACAGAAATTAGAGTTAGCTTGGGTAATTCGGCTAATGAACTCAAATTTGAGCCAAATCATTTGGAATTCGAGGCCGGCAAACGCTATCAACTAAAGCTTACCAATCCCAGCCAACTGAAGCACTATTTTACTGCTAAAGATTTTGCCGATGGCATCTGGACACAAAAAGTTGAAGCAGGCAAAGTAGAAATTAAAGGAGCCATTCACGAACTGGAACTCAAGCCTGGTGCTGAGGCAGAATGGGTATTTGTGCCCTTGAAATCTGGCACTTATGGCTTGCGTTGTCCAATACCAGGACATACCGAAGCAGGTATGACTGGAGAGATTGCCATCAAGAATTAAAAATTATTCGACTCAGTATTTAGCAGCGATCTAATGTTTAAATTAAAGTTAATTGAGCTAAATACCATAGTGTGCAATGGAAAATAAGTTAGGGCAATTTAGATTGAAGTCCAACACATTAGGAGTAGGCAATGTGTTATTATATATACGTTAGCGGCTAAACTGGAAGAATCCCTATTTGGGATTAAAATAACTTAAATTATAGATATTATTTCTCAAGTAATCTAGAGAAAGCATTAATACTTCAGCGCTAGAGCCACCAGTAATTATTAATTAATTTCCCATGAACATTTTCAGTAACTTACTTTCTCAAGCGACTCAGCCTGCACCTGCGAAAAAGCAACGTCGAGGAATTGAAATCAAATCGCCGCGTGAAATTGAAATCATGCGGCAATCAGCGACAATTGTAGCAACTGTTCTAAAAGAAATTTCCGAGTTAGTAAAGCCAGGAATGACAACGGCTGATTTGGATGTTTATGCAGAAAAACGCATCCGCGAAATGGGTGCAACGCCTAGTTTTAAAGGATATCACGGTTTTCCTGGTTCTATCTGCTCTAGCATTAATAATGAAGCAGTGCATGGTATTCCTAGTCCCAAGAAAGTGATTCGCGTGGGGGATGTATTAAAAGTAGACACGGGTGCTTATTATCAAGGCTTTCATGGTGATTCTTGCATTTCAATTGCTGTCGGTGAAGTGACGCAAGAAGCTGCTAAATTAATTCGCGTAGCAGAAGAAGCTTTATATAAAGGCATTGAACAAGTAAAGGCTGGTGTATACCTGCTTGACCTGGCTGGAGCAATTGAAGATCATGTTAAATCTAACGGCTTTAGTATAGTCGAAGAATTTACTGGACACGGTGTCGGTCGTAATCTGCACGAAGAACCTTCAGTATTCAACTATCGTACCCGTGAGATGCCAAATGTTAAACTCCGTGCGGGAATGACGCTGGCAATTGAGCCAATTTTAAATGCGGGTTCTAGACACACCCGGACATTATCTGACCGTTGGACAGCAGTCACTGTGGATAATTCTTTGTCGGCTCAGTTTGAGCATACAGTGTTGGTAACAGAGACCGGTTATGAGATTTTAACTGACCGTTCTAAGCTGTAATTTTTAGTTGTAATTATCTGTTGTTAAAAGAGGTGAAGCGTCAAAAGAGGGCGATTTGCCTCTTTATTTTTTTACAAAAATCGAAAGGCTCGGATTCGTAACTTCTTAGAGAAATCAGAAATCTTGTAATTGTTTTTAGTTCTGGATTATTTGCCTGATAGCTGCATAGTTAGTTTTATAAATAACAAGTGTTTCTTTAGCTTGTATAGAGACAGAAGTTTTCTCTGGAATCGCTTCTAACAAATTAATTGCCTGTTGCCATTTGTCTTGTGCTTGCTGCCAAACTAGTAACGGATGAGGTGGATTTTGGACAAATAAATTAGCTTCAATTGCTAACTTTTGCGCTGCTTCTAAGTTGGCTAAGGCTTTCTTTTCAATTAAGACTCTTTGATTGATAGATTTATAGTTAATCCGATAGTAAGCCAATTTCTTCTTTGCTCGGTCATAAACTGATGTTTCAACAGGAATGCTATCTAATAATTTTATTGCCTGATGCCATTTAGTTTCTGCTTGTTGCCAGACTTTTAAAAAATGCGGTGGATTTTGAACCAGAGAAGCAGCTTCCATTCCGAGTTTTTGAGCAGATTGAAAGTTAGTAATAGCACTTCTTTCTTGATTTAAACTTAGACTCATCTGCTTCGATTGTAGACTTTTCTCTTTAATTTTCCAACCAGCAAAACCTAAGATTAATAAACTTGAGGCTATGAGTAAAGCTGAACGTACTATTTTTTGTGTGGAAAACTTTGGTACTATTTCTACATGCTGGCTAATAATTGGTTCTTTACTACTTTCGTGCTTAATCTTTTTCAGCGCTTCTTCTGCCTGTTCCTTTAAAGTATCACCCTGGATAATTAAAGTTGCAATTTGTTCTTGGAAAAAATCACAATCATTAAGAATGTCTGTCAATTCTTGAAATTTGCCATCACTAGATATAATTAATTCGTGATCATCATCTAACCACTCTAAGGCAAAGCCAGATTTACCACAGAAAGCAGACACACCTAATAAAATGTTTAATAAATTATGACTATTTTTAATAGTATCAAAAATATAATTTAACTTTTCTTTTAGCTGGAACAATTCATTTTTAGAATTGCTGATTTTGTGAATTTGCCGTTCCAAAACATGAGAATTATCAAAGGCTAAGTTAATTTTTAAGCTTTCAGCAATAACCTGAAAATGGGCGCATATGCTGAGATTATTATTATCAAAATTTAGTTTATTTACCAACTGAATATCACTGAGAATATCAGCAGCTATTGCCTGCAAAAAATAGCCCCATTCAATCCAGACATCGATTTTTGATTTTAAATCAGTTAAAGTAATTTTTGTTTTTGAGTTGCCAAACTTCTCTGCTATGGCTGGATCTACTAATCCAACAGGTATCAAGAAACTAGGGATTGTAGCTATTCGAGGAAGTGTAGCGATCGCAGAATTTTTGATGTTCTCAAATCCCAATTCCTGAACAATTATTTTTTGAGTATTTCGTAGTTGTTCCTGAGCATTATTGATCAGGATAATTTGTTCCATGATTTCATTAGAATCGCCAATATTCAGTTTTAAACTCTGAATTAGTGTTGGCAATTCACTAACAAGTATTTCTAGGTTAGCCATAAATACCCCTTAGGGATTTGTCGAAAGTTTATGCGAAACAATTAAAATGGCTTGAGTAAGAACGTAAACACGCCTGTTGCATCTGAGCATCCTAGTTGAGTGACAAATCTCAGGAGCTATAAAATGTATAGTTCCCGGAAATCCTGCTAAAGTAACAATTTCACATTTCAAATCCCAGAAAAAGACAAAATTACCCATTCACTAACGTATGAATGAAGTTGATTTAGCATTTACCCCAGCACTAGAGTTGGCACAATTAATCCGTCGCCGGGAAGTATCACCGCTAGAGTTGGTGGAAATATATTTAGAACGGATTGGGCAGTTAAATCCCCAATTAGGAAGTTATTTTACGGTGACGGCAGAACTAGCGATCGCAGATGCCAAAGCCAAAACAGAATTATTGACAACCACCTCAGAACTACCACCATTTTTTGGGGTGCCAATTTCCATTAAAGACCTCAATGCTGTAGCAGGTGTTACCTGTACTTATGGAAATCCAGCATTACTGAACAATATCCCTAACTATGATGATGGCGTTGTAACCAGGATTAAGCAAGCTGGGTTTACTATTCTCGGTAAAACAGCCACATCCGAATTAGGTTCATTACCATACAGCGAACCTACGGGTTTTCCTCCAGCTAGAAATCCGTGGAATTTAGAATACACCCCTGGCGGTTCCAGTGGTGGCGCAGCGGCGGCGGTAGCAGCAGGATTGTGTGCGATCGCTCAAGGTTCTGATGGCGGTGGTTCGATTCGGGGGCCTGCGGCTTGTTGTGGTTTGGTGGGACTCAAACCATCAAGAGGCAGGGTGAGTAAAGCACCCGTAGGCGAACGCCTTGCTGGAATTGCCGCCAACGGCCCGATCGCCCGCACCGTGGCTGATGCTGCTGCCCTTTTGGATACTATATCTGGCTATGTCACAGGCGATCCTTACTGGTTGCCTGATCCTGAACCATCATTTCTCGCCGCCACTCAGACAAAACTCGGTGCATTGCGAATTGCCTTTGACACTACTATTTCTCCTTTAGGAGAAGCTGATGCCAACTGTCAGCAAGGTGTCCGCCAAACAGTTGAGTTATTAGAACAACTCGGACACCAAGTTGAACAGAAATCTCCAGATTTTAGTGGTTTAGTTGAACCATTTCAAATCGTTTGGCAAGCTGGGGTAGCTGCTTCGGGACTTCCTGTTGAAGTTATGCAGCCATTGAATCGCTGGCTATTTGCACGCACAGGTTCTGTTGCTGAGTATCTTCAAGCAGTTTCCCAAATGCAGATAGTGGCACGGCAGATTGTGGCGTTTTTCGATACCGTGGATGTGCTGGTATTGCCAGTTTATCTACATTCACCCATCCTGGTTGGGGAATGGGCTTCCCTGAATCCAGAAGAGACATTCCAAAATATTATTCAATGGGTTGCCCCTTGTCCACCTGCGAATGCAACTGGACAACCTGCGATCGCAATTCCTGGAGGCTTTGATAGTAAGGGTTTACCCATCAGTGTGCAGCTAATTGGTAAACCTGCCGCAGAAGCCACACTCATTAGCCTAGCAGCCCAATTAGAAGCGGCTAACCCTTGGATTCATCATCGTCCAGCCTTTGCAATATAAGGCTAATCATGCAGGCATCCCTGGAACAACTTTCGCAAATTATTGTATTTGCAGGCTTAGAAACAGCAGAGAAGATAAGTTTGCAACCTTACACTCAGGTGCAACGCCATAGCAAAGGAGAGATTATTCTGCATGAGGGCGATCGCTTACCAGCTAAACTCTATGCTGTTGTCAGTGGATCAATTCAAGTTACCAAAACAGCAACAACGGGGAAAGAAACAATTTTACGCGCCCTAGCTGCTGGAGAAATTTTTGCGGCTCCTGCTTTGTTAGGAAATGGAATTTCTCCGGCAACTGTCACTGCTGAATCTGATTGCGAGATTCTCACTGTAGAGCGAGATGCTTTATTAAAAGCAATTGGACAAAATCCTGAAATCGCATTACGAATGCTGATGGTTTTTAACAGTCGAATTCAGCAATTGCACGAAACAGTTCACGGATTAGTTTCTGAAAGAGCTATTGTTCGCCTTGCTAGGTTAATTCAATATTTTGCTGCTGAATCTGGAACTGAATCAAGTCCACAAGGTGAGTGTTTAAAAGCCAAATTATCTTATTATCGGATGGCTCGGAGTAGTGGCATTACTTACGAAGAATGTGTGCGGTTAATTAAAAGTCTCAAGTCAATAATTGCCTATAGTCGGGGTGGGAAGATTACAATACTTGATGCGGAGAAATTAGATGCGATCGCTTCTGGAGATATAGATTAGAGAATCTAACGAATACAATTCGCGGTTACATAGAGAAAACCTGCCTCCGCAGGTTTCACAAGCTTAATTTTCCGTAAACAGTTATCAGACTTCTACAGCTGCTCTATCTTGTTCACGTGCAGCGACAACTAGAACTAGACATAGAGCTGCGATCGCTTTTTGCCATTCCTGCCGAACTTGCGCGTCTTCGACACCTGCAAACATCCCTACCAAGCGCGGGATAGAAGCTTCTAAAGCCGGACGAGGCACTGGTCGGTGTAACTCAACTAAATGAGTTAAACTTTCTTGATGATTGACAAAACCAATTACCCATGTTGTTGTGTGATCAGGACTATCAGGAACCCGCTTGACTCCCAACTCATTTTTTAGCCAATTGTAGAAAGGTGGTAATTCCTCAGCTAAAACTTCTCCTGCTGTGGGTAAAGTTTCCTTAAGCAAATTGATATCTAAGCTGTTTAATGCTTTCTGCAATTGAGGTGAATTAAGAACTTCAGCTAGAGGTTGTGATAGTATTTCTTCCAACTGAGTTTCAGAAAGATTTAAATTTTGAGTGAAAGTTAAAAGTAGCGATCGCATATTTCCAGACTCCATAAATAACTAATTACTCTCTGTGACTTTCTCAGAAAGAGTGAGCAGAAATGTCAAGTTATCTTCAGCTTTTAAGGCATGGGGTGCGTTAGCAGGCATAAAGACAAAAACACCAGGTTTAAGGATGATGTTTTCTCCCGATAAAGTAAGTAAACCTCTGCCTTCGATGACGTTGATAGTGGCATTACGAGTAGAGGTATGCTCAGAAATATCAGTGTTAGCTGCTAGGCAAAATAGAGTGTATTGACAAGCATTATCTTTCAGCAATACTTTGCTGAGAACTCCCGCACTGGGGTATTCAATTTGTTCTCGTAGTTGAGTAATAAAAGATGGACTAGTTGTGATTGAAATTGTCATAGTATTTTAAGATTATGAACCGTAAACAAAGGCTGATATCATTCAAAGATTATCGGTATTTATGAAGCGATGGTTTTGGGAAAGAAATTATGTTACTGGGCAACAGCACACAAAATTATGTAGCCTAATTCGTGTTGGTATTTATGAAAAACTTGGTGAATTTCTAAAACCCGCTTGCGAATATCTCTCTGCGTCAATATATTCCACAAAATCCGAATTGTGTTAAAAATACCTTCATCTTGAAATATCCGCCTTAAATTCAATAAATTCATTGAGTCAGTTTGGCATTTCTCTACTTGCAATCCTGCTGTTGCAAAAGCCGTAATCCAGTTGGTTTCTGACAGTGGTGTAGAATTAACTCGAATTACTCGTGCTAAATCAGCATGAATTTGTTCTTCTTTGTCACAAGCTAATAGTTCATGGGAGAGAAATTTACCTCCCGGTTTGAGTCGATTGCGAATTTCAGCTAAAAGCTTGGTTTTTCCCAATAGCGATTGCATTGTAAGAATGGCTTCTGCCAATACATAATCAAACTTTCCTGGGATTGCCTCTAGGTTAAAAATATTACCTTCAATGATTTCGACTTGATTTTCTAACCCAGCCGCGCAGATATTAGCACGCGCACAAGCTACACTCTCAGGATTTTTTTCAACGCCTACTACTTTGACATGGTAGCGTTTTGCTAAAGCGATCGCACTATAACCAAAGCTAGAACCTAGCTCTAAAACTGTCTCTCCAGGCTGAAAGTTTGCCCACTGAAATAATTTCTCTGTGGCTATTCGTCCACCAGGACGCAGATATTTTTTACCCGCTGCTGCTAAAATTTCGTGTCCGGTAGCTGTTTGGAAATTGAGGATAGTGTTGGTCATGTCTGTGACCCTCTGAAGTTGTCTTACCCTCAATTTCTCAGGAATTTATGATATTGTCTCTGAGGTAGCTCATAGAAGCAGTATTACTTTGCTTTCCACTCGTGGTCAAGGATAGCGTAAAGAAAGTTGTCGTACCATCTACCTTTGATTAACTCTTTTTCCCGCAGATAACCTTCACGACGCATACCAATTTTTTCTAATACTTTTACAGAAGCAACATTCTCTGCAACACACCAAGACCAGATACGATGTATTCCCAGTTCTTCAAAGCCAAACTTTAAAATGGCTTGTGCTGCTTCTGTTGCATAACCTTGTCCCCAATACTGAGAATTTAGTTCATAGCCAATGTTTGCTTCCCGTATTTCCGGGTCGTTTACACGGATACCACAATTACCAATAAGCCGATTTTCTTCTTTAAGGACAATAGCTAACTGAAACTTTGTTCTTGGTTGCTCTTTTTGCTGATCAATAAACATCTGGATAAACTCACACACATCGTTCTTTGTGCGGTGCGTCCAATAGTTATAACGCAAGTACAAAGAATCAGATTGATAAGCAAAAACCGCCTGCCAATCTGCCTCTACAAAGTCACGCATTAGCAAGCGGTGTGTTTCTAATATCATGTCTTTTATTTATAAGCTTATAGTGGTTCCCACTTAGATACGGTACAACATTATATCGCAAGGTGTAGGGCACGGCATGCCGTGCCCCTACGGCTGTACCTCAGGTAAATAAGAACCGCTATAGTGCAGACGATCTATAAATTTTAACTTTTACATTTTGCACCTTGAGGAGTAGCATCGGGATAATAGGTAATGATCGCTTTTTCTTTACTGACAAAAACAGTAGGAAAGGATTTTCCTGTTTCTCGATCACGCACATTATAAATACATGCTTCCTCATTATTGCCTTGGAGTTTAAATATTTTGGTGGCATCTAAAAGCATTTCTTCAGCATTGCTGAGGTAGCCATAGCCTTTAATTACATCTGTTACTGTACGATTTTTCTGTTTAATTACTACACCCATTGTATAAATTACATTAGGAATAACTTCCTCTCGTCCTTGATTATTTGGCAAACGTCCGCCTATTCCTTCATCTTGTAACTGTAAATATCTGCCATAGAAATGTAAACCACCAATATCATCGGCGTTATATATTTCACCACAAAAGATATGTTCAAACCCCCGCCGTTTGAACCAAATATTTGTTAAATCTTCGAGAAATTGTGCTTTATTCCTACGTCCCGGACGAAGTTCACCACCGCTAGCTTGCTGAAGTTTCTGCAACACATCTGGGTAATAAGATAACAATTGTTTAAAATTATTAGAACTAACTCTCGTACCAATAGGACCGCAGAGTTTTAGTACAGCTTTGTCAAAAGAATTTAGCAGCGGTGGAGGTGGTGTAATATCTACCTGTTGTCCTGGAGGGAAACGAACAGAAACTGGGTTATTTACATTATCAAAAAACGGCAGAAGTTGCGTATTTTGCTTAGGCTGTGCGTCTCCTGGATTTTGCCAGATGAATTGAGAAGCTACCAGCAGAACTGCAAACACTCTTAACCTCTGCTTTAACCTATCGATTACAGAATTTAGCTGCATAAATTTTAGATTAATTACTTTCGATAATAGTTTCGCATGAATACAAAAAGACGCAAAGATACTAAAAAATTCTTTGCGTCTTTTTGTAAGATTTACGATAGTTTATGCAGCTATACAAGCCACGGAAATCTTAGGCAACTTCTACCACATCTACATTAGCTAGTAAAATAATTAGGTTGCTCCATCAATTTTTTGCACTTCTTCATCAGATAGTTTCACATTGATAGCACGTGTTGAGTCTTCAATGCTGAAAACCTTGCTAGCACCAGGAATTGGCAAAATAGCGGGCGACTTGGAACGCAACCACGCCAAGACAATATTATACACTGACACGCCTTTTTCTTTAGCTAACTGAGCGATCGCAGGGATATCTTGCAAGCCCTGATGGCGACGCCTACCACCAAAGGGACTCCAAGGCAAAAAGGTCAATCCTTGCTGTTCGCAATACTTCAACACACCGTCATTTTCTGGCTGTCGTTGCCAAGGGCTGTATTGATTTTGCACCGAGACAATATCTACCACGTCCCGTGCCCGTTTAATTTGTTCAACGGAAAAGTTAGAAACTCCCACAAACCGAATCAAACCTGCCTCCACTGCCTCTTTCACAGGTGTAAGGGATTCCTCAATGGTGTAATTATTATCGGGAGAATGGTATTGCCAAACATCGATAGGTTTAGCACCACCCAACGCCTCAAAACTGACTCTAATTGCTTGGCGCAGATGTTCTGGATTGCCGTTGCTTGTCCAGTTTCCATCGGGACGCATTAAACCGCCTTTAGTTGCCACAATTACTTGGCTAATATCGCCTTTGTAACTAGTAAGCGCCTTGTGAATTAGTCGCTCGTTGTGGTGCTTATCTGACTCATCTTTGCAGTAAGCGTCGGCAGTGTCAATAAATGTAATACCCAGATTCAGCGCATGATGAATCACTTGGATTGATTCTGATTCGGGAGGACGATTAGAAATTGACATGGGCATACCACCCAAACCGATCGCACTTACAAAGACACCAGTTTTTCCTAGCTGTTTGGTTTCCATGCTTCTAGCTATAGCTTTCTGCCCCAATTATCTACCAGTTAGCCAAAGCTTTTTTAGCAATTCATGATAAATCCTCCCTAGTACTTAGACTAGGTAATCAGTGAATATGCTACCAAGGGAATACTCTACTCAAGGGTTAAGTATTCTATACACAGACACTTTGCTCATGAATTTTTAGATTTTTACCTCTGAGCAAATACCAAATTAAAATCAAATTGATAATTAATATAGCGGTTCTCGTTTACGTGAGATACACCCGTAGGGGCACGGCACTGCCGTGCCCCTACACCTGGCAATATAATGTTGTACCGCATCTGAGTGAGAACCGCTATAATACATAGCCTAATAAAAAAGCTTGATTTTCCATTTTTTCGGTAAAATGTCTTTGTTTTCAGGCTTAACGCTGAGATTCTTTACTTACAACCTAAACTATCTCGCGTTGGCACACCTGTAACCGGATTTACGCCATCCGCTCTTTCACACATTAACGACACTTGATAACGGTCAATCAAAGCGTCGGTAAAATCAGCGCCTGTAATTTCGGCATCAAAAAAACGGCTGCGGGTCAAAGTTGCTTCTGTAAAAATGGCATTTTTCAGGTTAGCACCATCCATAGTGACGCGATCGACTAAAGCCCCGCTCAAGTTCGCACCTTCCAGATTTGCTTTTAATAAAACTCCTTTAGTGAGAATTGCGTTGGTTAAATTCGCTCCTTGGAAATTTGTCCCCCGCATTTCTGCTGCTACAAAAGTCACACCTGCCAAATCAGCATTCGAGAAGTCACGATTTTCTAAATTTATATTGTTGTAGTTGATTGTGTTGATTTGAGCAAAAGCCGGTTTGGAATTAAGTATTATCCACAAACATGCTAGTATCAAAATCGCAATCAAACTCAAAAAGCGCAATAAAATCTTTTTCATAACTTTATTATTTCTGAGTAGTCTTTTGTCATTAGTCCTCTCTTACAAAGTTCTGATCGGAGGAAACCTCCGCTCAGACTTTGCGCTTTGTCATTTAACCAATAACTAATGACTAATGACTAATGACTCTTGGCTATTTCCAATCTTTACCAATCCGAATTGTGAGATCAGATTCTAAATCACCAATCGCCGACACTTCTATTTGACCCAAGCCTAAGACTTTTTGCAAATCAACTCCAACTCGTCGGTTGCCTTTTTGGACAACAATCTGAGTTTGACGTTGGGTATCTGGCCAATCAGGCACTTTGTAAATATTAGTAAAGCCTTTCTGTTTCAGATAAGCAATAACTTTTTCAGTTAGCTGAGGTTGATTGGAGGCATTTTGAATAGCAATTTTGAGGTTAGGAACCTGACGCATATCTGGTTTCAGACCAGGTACATTTACCCCAACATAATCATTCAACAGGCTCTGTTGTCCTGTCATGTTCAGCCAATAGCTGTCCGGGTCTTTGCTAAAACGGCTAAACGTACCAGGCAACACGGTCATTTGGAAATTATCCCGATCTAAGTTGAGACCAAAGTTCACCAACGCCATCATTTCTTCCATCTTCAGGTTGGTATCAAAGTATTTTCGCATCAAGCGAGTTAATTGAGGCAACCTGGGTAAGACGGTAGGACTATTTAAGCGTTGCAGCAATGCTGCTGTTAGTGCTTGCTGACGCTGCACTCTCGGCAAATCTCCCAAACCTGGTTCGCGGAACCGGGCAAACTGTTCTGCTTGTTCGCCGTTGAGGGTTTGCCAGCCACTGACTAAATTAATTGACAGCCGACTGCTGGAGTCTTTATATTCCATTGATTGGGGAACAAAGACTTCTACTCCGCCTAACTGATCGACTAACTGCCGTAAGCCGCTGGTAGAAATACGGATGTAGCGATGGATTGGGGCGTTGTTTAAGGTACGGCTAACTACCCGTGCTGCCAAGACTGGGCCGCCTTGGGCATTGGCATCAGATACCTTAGTTAATCCCTTTTCTCCCTTTTCGGGGATAGCAATCATCGTATCTCTGGGAATGGAAAGCACCCGTACAGATTTTTCACTAGGGTTAAGCCGTACTAGCAGCATGGAGTCGCTTTTCCCAGCAAAGCTTTCTGGAGAACCATCAACAGTACCGCTGACTGGTTCAATCCCCATAATTAAAATATTCATCGGTCGTGAAAGCTGGTACTGGGAAAGTTTGCTCCATAACTCTCCTGGTAGTGGTATTTTTACCTCGTCTTTAGCTGTTCCTAAATCTTCATCTGTTCGATCTAGGTTGCTCCACAACGGAGTCCAAAGGGCTAAGGTTGATACCAGCAACCCAGATAAGGTAATGCCGATGACAACCGTCATGATCCATAACAGCCATCGAGGCATGGTTAAGCCCAGTCTCTCGTAAAGCTGATTGGGAATCGCACCAACAGATTCGACGACGCTACGGTTGGGATTCGCTGGCGGGTTTAGTTCGACCTCCTCCTCCTCTGAGTCGGCTACTGGTGCAGGTGTTACTTGATTTTCCGTTCGTTGAAGTTGCTGTGATCGCACCTCATTTTCAAATGCTACTTGTTGAGATGTCACCGGATTTTCCGACCATTCGACTTGTTTTATCACAATTATCTCCCCACTCAACCACTCCCTAAAAGTATGTTAATGCAAGCTACAAATATTGCCAGTGGAAAAGCTCACTGTAAACTTGTAATGTTCTTCGGTAGGCGTGTATGACAACATGAATACTTTATTGTTCCCCGTAATCCTTGCTGGTGGTAAAGGTGAACGTTTTTGGCCCCTGAGCCGCAAAGACCGACCCAAGCAATTTTTAAGTCTTGATGGTAGCTCTAGAAGTTTATTACAAGCAACCGCCGATCGATTGATAGAACTCGGTGGCGGGTGGGATTCCTTGTGGGTGATTACTTCTAGTCAGATCGCTGAAGGGGTAAGACAACAATTACCTGATCTACCATCTCAGAACTTATTGATTGAGTCGGAAGGCAGAGACACTGCCGCAGCCGTTGCTTGGACAAGTTTAGAAATCAAACAGCGCTATGGAGAAGACGCTGTTATTGGCTTTTTCCCTGCTGACCACTGGATTGCTGACGAAAAAGCGTTTGCACACACATTAAGCGCGGCTACGCAACTGGCAGCAAGCACAGCAGCGATCGTTACACTGGGGATCAAGCCTACTTTTCCATCAACCGGTTACGGCTACATTGAACAAGGTGAAAAAATAGGTAGCTTTAATGAGTTGCCAGCTTATCACGTCAACCGCTTTACTGAAAAGCCCGACCGTGAAACGGCAGAGACTTTTTTATCTACGGGACGCTTTAGCTGGAATAGTGGAATGTTCGTTTTTCGGGCAGGGGTTGTTCTCAAGGAACTACATACCCATGCTCCAGAAATTATCGAACCTTTAGAACAACATGGTCCTGATATCTATCCCCAGTTGCCTAAGAAGAGTATAGACTATGCGCTAATGGAAAAGACAACTCTAGCATACGTTTTGCCAGTTGATTTTGGTTGGGATGATTTAGGAGATTGGAATGCGATCGAACGCTTACTGAAGAAAGAGGAAAATCCCAATGTAGAACTCGCTACTCACGTAGGGTTGGACACGCAGGGCGCTATTATTTACGCCTCAAATCCAGAAGATGTAGTTGTTACAATTGGTTTAGAGGATGTGGTGATTGTGCGCGATCGCAATGTCACTCTCGTTGTTAAAAAAGAACGTACCCAGGAAATTAAGCAGATCCTCAAAATTCTTCAAAGCGATTCCCGATTTACCGACCTGCTGTAAAAATTAAAACCCTTGGCAGAGGCGAAAAAGTCTATTTTCCTATTATAACTTGACTGTCTGTTATTTTATCTGACAGTTATGGACATTATTAGCTTTGAGCCTCTCGCCAAAACAATGGCCATCGATTCTATTACTGCCTATCAAAAATATATTTCTCCGTCCAAAGGATTTAGTTGTTCCCATCGCTTATTACATGGTGGGGATTCCTGCTCTAATTACGTCAAACGGATGCTGAGTGAGCAAAAGCTCCACGAAGCCGTACAATCATCCATAAAAAGATTTCAAGACTGTGCCGCAGCTAGCAAAACTTTAACAAGCAGTAAAGCTAGAGCCGACTTCCGTTGTATTGTCATCCCCTGCTGTTTACCTCTTTAACTCCTCTGCATCTTTGCAGTTCTTTACAAAAATGTTCCTCACCCAAACTGTTCCCCGTCAACGAGAAATTCTTGAAGTATTCCTTCGCAATGGCTGGGACTATATGCGAAGGTTACTCACTGGTGGCAAAGCTGATGAACCCCAGCTACCTACACCTGCGGTTTTAAAAAATATCCTGATAGATTTGGGCCCAGTCTACGTAAAACTCGGTCAGCTACTTTCTACGCGTCCAGATTTACTGAGTGCTGCCTACATTGAGGAACTATCAACTCTACAAGACGAAGTACCACCAGTTCCCTGGTCAGAGGTAGAAGTAGTCATCCGCAAACAACTAAAACTCTCTCTGGCAGAAACTTTCAGCACAATTAACCCGATCCCAGTTGCAGCAGGATCAATTGCTCAGACACATCGAGCTACATTAGCAGACGGTCGAGAAGTTGCTCTGAAAGTGCAACGTCCGGGAATTGATATTACAATTGCCCAAGATATTGCTTTAATTCAAGGTATTGCTGATTTAGTGGCGCGGACTGAGTTTGGGCAAACCTATGAAATCAAATCCATCGCTGAAGAATTTACCAAAGCTCTAGAAGCCGAGTTAGATTTTACACGGGAAGCGGGTTTTACAGACCAACTGCGGCGCAACTTATCTAAAAGTCGTTGGTTTGATCCCACGCAAATAGTGGTTGCGGAAATTAACTGGGAATTGACCACAGAAAAATTACTGGTGATGGAATGGCTGGATGGGGTGCCGTTCTTGTCGGCGGATTTGAACAACAATAATGGTAAAGATCCTGATGTAGAGCGTAAAGAAATAACTACTTTGTTATTTCGGGTATTTTTTCAGCAACTATATATTGATGGCTTTTTTCACGCTGATCCCCATCCAGGGAACTTGTTTTATCTCAAAGATGGTCGTGTTGCCCTCTTAGACTGTGGCATGGTGGGAAGACTTGATCCCCGCACACAGCAGATATTAACAGAGATGTTGTTAGCGATCGTTGATTTAGATGCTCAAAGGTGCGCTCAGTTAACTTTGCAGCTATCAGATTCTGCCCAACCAGTAATTTTGTCGCGGTTAGAAAATGATTACGATCGCATGTTGCGAAAATATCACAATGTCAGCCTAACGCAAATAAACTTCAGTCAGATAATTTATGAAGTTTTACAAGTTGCCCGCAACAATAAAATTAGATTACCTAGCAATATGGGTTTGTATGCCAAAACCCTAGCAAATTTAGAGGGTGTAGCGCGGACATTCAACCCTGAGCTTAACTTTTTTGATGAAGTAAAACCATTAATTACAGACTTGTTTCGTCGGCAGTTACTAGGCGATAATCCAGTGCGATCGCTCCTCAGAACAGCCCTAGATATTAAAAGTCTCTCTCTCCAATCTCCCCGTCAAATAGAACTGTTATTAGACCGAGTTACCTCAGAAACCTTACAGTGGAATCTATCGCTGCGGGGTTTAGATGGTGTGCGGCGCACTATGGACGATGCGGCTAACCGATTATCTTTTAGTATATTAGTAGGTTCGCTGATTATGGGTGCAGCCATTATTTCCACCAGAGCGCAGACAACTCAGCTATCTTTTTTAAGCACCATCCTCTTTGCCGTCGCTAGTTTATTGGGTTTGTGGTTAATTATTAGTACATTGCGATCGGGACGTTTACGCTAAAGTCTATGTGTTGTGCCTGAGTAATGCCCACCACAGGAAATCATCATATGTCACTGGCAAAAATACCTACTTTAGTATTTGGAACCACAGAAAAATAGCAATAAACACCAATGATTTATGTGTGTTTACCCGTGTACATCTGTGGTTCTAATATAAAAAATATGTCAATCATCATTGCTGAAAAGCTAAGTAAATCTTATCCAGTGGCAGTTAAAAGTCCGGGTATTAAAGGTACAATCACCCACTTTTTTCGCCGCACCTACCGCACAATTCAAGCAGTTCAGGATGTTTCCTTTGAAATTGCTCCTGGTGAAGTAGTGGGGTTTTTAGGCCCAAATGGTGCTGGTAAAACAACCACACTCAAAATGCTCACGGGGTTGATTCATCCCTCTAGCGGTAAAGTTCAAGTAGCTGGACAAATTCCGTTTCATCGGAAAGAAGCATTTTTGCAAAAAATTACCTTGGTAATGGGGCAAAAGCAGCAACTAATTTGGGACTTACCAGCGCTGGATTCTTTGAGAATTAATGCTGCTGTATACAATATCTCTGATAAAGAGTTCCAGCGGCGGGTGGGAGAACTAACAGAGATGCTTTCCCTAGAAGGCAAACTTACCCAACCAGTGCGGAAGCTATCTTTGGGTGAACGAATGAAGGCGGAATTGCTAGCAGCACTTTTGCACCGTCCTCACGTATTATTCCTAGATGAACCAACGCTGGGACTAGATGTAAATGCTCAGGTGGCGGTGCGCGATTTTTTGCGCGACTACAATCAGCGTTATCAAGCTACAGTGCTGTTGACGAGTCATTACATGGCTGATATCACAGCTTTGTGTCAGCGAGTGCTGTTGATTCACCAAGGAAGGCTGATGTATGACGGTAGTTTGGATGGACTATTAGAACGTTTTGCCCCTTACCGGGAAGTTCATATAGAGTTAGCCCAACCTCTACCGATAGAAAAACTTATGACCTATGGTGATGTGCAACACTTAGAAGGGCGATCGGTGCATTTTATGGTGTCAAGAGAGGCGCTCACCCGCACCGTTTCTCAGATTTTGACGGATTTAGAGGTAATTGATTTAACAGTTACCGAACCGCCTGTGGAAGAAGTGATTGGACGAGTTTTTCAGGCGGGTGTCGTGTAGTACAGACGCGATTAATCGCGTCTGTACAAGAGTGGAGAATTCTGGATAATTTTTGTAGCGGGAAGTGAATAAATGAAGCAGATAATCAGAAAATCCTTAACTTTGCTGTCAGTATACTACGCCTATATGGTTGAGTATCGGGCAGAACTAATATTATGGGTTTTGGCTGGCTCTTTGCCGATTATCCTCATGGGTATCTGGATACAGGCGGCACAAGGAGGACAGTTTGGATTATCACCTGTGGATTTTGCTCGTTACTTTATCACAGTTTTCATCGTTAGACAATTAACAGTTGCTTGGGTAATTTGGGACTTTGAAAGAGAGGTAGTGGAAGGCAGGCTTTCGCCCAAGTTGCTACAACCACTCGACCCAGTATGGCATCATGTTGCAAGTCACATTTCTGAAAGATTTGCTCGACTAACGTTTGCTTTTCTATTAGTGGCCTTATTTTTTATTCTTTATCCCCAGGCTTTTTGGTTACCAAGTTTGAGTAGGTTTTTGCTGTTTACATTGGCGGCGGTGCTAGCTTTTGCTTTGCGGTTTACGATTCAGTACACCTTTGCCATGTTCGCCTTTTGGACAGAACGGGCTAGCGCTTTAGAAAATTTTTGGTTGTTATTTTATCTATTTTTATCTGGTTTGATAGCACCTTTAGAGGTCTTTCCAGAACCTGTGCAGAAAATAGTGATGTTTACGCCTTTTCCCTATTTGATTGATTTTCCTGCGAGTCTTTTGGTAGGGCTACCCGTGGATATAGGGCGAGGATTTGGGTCAATGGTGGGATGGATATTAGTGTTTTTGGGTGCGAATCGTTTGCTGTGGCGTGCGGGTTTGAAGAGGTATTCTGGGATGGGAGCATGATTAACAATGCTAGAGATTTTATAAATTACTTGGTATCGTCTTAAAGTTTTCTGCCGTTCCTAAAGAATAATCTTCTAACTTAAAATCAGCAAAAGGCTTCTTTTCTAACCTATCCCGTAATGCTTCATCAATAATTACACTTGCTGATTGTTTTTTAACACCAATGATTATAATACTTCTCTGATATTTAGTTAAATCCTGATTTACCTGACAATCACTCCTTTGAAATTGTCCCAAATTTAATATACGATAGCCTTTGACGCTTGGTGTATTAATAAATAAATTTTTCACTAAAAATTGTACTTGTTTGGAACGTTCTAAAGACATTCGCTGTTGAACTGCTATATTACCTTTACAAGAAACTGTGCCGACAGAAATAATCTCACTAGGTTCTTCCATTATCTTCTGTATACCTTCCTGTTCTAAGTTCAACTTTAAAAGGTCTAGACTAATAATTTCATCATTATATTTAATTTGAAAATTGCTACCTAAAAGCCATTTATATTCTAGTGATAAAACAGCTATATTAAATTCGGCTACCTTCCCCTGACTATCCCTACCTTCTTGATAAGAAAAATAATCAATATTACCTTTTTTTTGTGGAGATTGTCCGTAATTTTGCCTCACAGAAAATTTTGATGTCCGCGTTGCTAATGCCACTATACTAAGTAATCCTAATATGACTAGCAGGGCTACAAAAAATGCTAGTAGTGGTACTTCTTCAGTCTGTTTCTGTGGAGATAATGAAGTTTTAGTAATTAGTGCTGGCAATTGCTCAATTTTACAATCATCTAATAAAGTAATGTTTTCAGCAGTAGTTTCTGTTAGTTGGGTTTCAATTTCTTCTAGGCGTTGTAAAATCTCCTGAGTATTTGCAGGACGCTTTTCTATATCCGGTGCTGTCAGCCAATCAATTAAATTTAATAGTAAGGGTGAGATATGGATGGCATGATTTTGCCAGTGCAACAAATTTTGCTGGACATCATACATATCTAAAGGATGGTATCCCGTGAGTAAAAATACAAAAGTGCGTCCCAAGGCAAAGAAATCTGATTGCGGTACTGCTTGAGCATTCATCTGTTCTGGAGCGCTGTAGCCAGATGACATAAGTGCTGTCATCCCATCGCTGTTGTTGAGTTTGTCTGGGTAGGTTCTGTCAATTTCTGTGGCGGTGCCAAAATCAATCAGTACTAAATCCCCCCAACCCTTCCCAAGGGGGGATCGAATCATAATATTAGATGGCTTAATATCTCGATGCAGGTACTGTTGACCATGCACTAAATCCAAAATTTCTACCAATTGTTTTAACCAGGCTAAAGCTTGTTCCTGTGAAATAGGATAATTCTGCTGCTGCTGCTTTAGGCACTCTTCTAAGTTGTACCCATCGATTTTTTCCATTGCAATGCAATGCAACACTAAACCATTTCGGGTTTGATACTGGAAGTAACTATCTTCTTTGGGAATGCCGGGATGCTTGAGTTGTCTCAATACAGTTACTTCTTGCTGAAATAGTTCTACTGCTTTGGCATCGCTTGATAAATCCTCTTTGAGTATCTTGAGGATTTTAGGGGTATCTTGTTCGTATGCTTCATAAACTTTACTAAACCCTGTTTTGTCACTCAATAGGCACATCACCCGATAACGCCCTAGCAATTCCAAATGGGAACCACAACTTTGACAAAAGCGGTTTTGATGATTATTCGGATGGTTTGGTTTAGGGCAAACGGGATTGATACAAAGGCTCATAACTGGCTTATCCGTACATTAACAGTTATCAGTTATGAGTTATCAGCGTTCACGAGTTACTGATAACTCATAACTGATTTAAGAGGAATGCAGACGCGTAGCAGTTTGTTGCTAGACATCGCTCCTATTAATTCTTCTGTTGCCGTATGATAATCCCGTCTAATAATTATGAGATTTTCTATCTGTGTTCTGCCAATAAAGCTGCTACAGTTTGGTTAAATGCCTCTGGTTGTGTCAAAAACGGCCAATGATTGCCGGGAACTTGGCAGATGCGTAAGTTTTTAAGATAGGTTTTGTAGGGTTTAATTTGCCAATCTTGGCGGTTCAATCCTTGTTCTGGCTGGACGAAGATGGCAGGGGTGTCAAGGGGGATTGTAAAACCAGGCACTTGCATTACTGCCTCAAAAATGCCGTCACGGGCGGCTATGGTAAATTTGCTGCCCCAACTACCATCGGGTTTTTGTTCTATTCCTGCTTGAAAGACTTGCTGCTGTAAGGAACTCCATCCTTGATATTGCTTTAACTGCCATGCTTGTTGTTCGGCTTCTTCATGAGTGGCAAAGGGGCCCATACTTTTGAGAAAAGGCAAGAAGCGATACAACATGGGAAAAGTTACCCTGAGAAGACTGGGCATTTTCCAGATGAAAATTGGATCAACCAGAATTATACTCCGCAAACGCTTTGGGTTTTGCCTTGCCCAGATGGCGGCTAATTTGCCTGTCCATGAGTGGCTGACAATATGGGCAAAAGTCCATCCGAGATGATCCATTAGTGCTTCGAGGTCTGCGATCGCACTCTCAAAGCTATAATCTCTCTCAGGCTTACTACTTTGGCCATGTCCGCGCATATCTGGTGCAACTATGTGGTAGTCTGCTGCTAAGTAATCTCCTAAACTAGACCACACTAGAGCATGGTCGCCTAAGCCGTGTAACAGCAGTAAAGGTTCTTGCCCTTGGTTCCACTCTAAGTAAGAAAGTTGGATATCAGGCTTTGATAAAGTTTGACGTACAGGCATCATTGCACATCCACCAATGAAGAGATTGTTTCGCGTTTATATAGTACTGCGAAAGAAGATGGACGCGGCGAGATGGGACTTGACAGCTATAACCAAATCTTGGAACTTCTTTCCAATCTCAACTTTTCTCATAGGTCAAATTACTTGAATGCGATCGCGTATTTGGAGTTAGAGTAATTAAATCATCAATGTTGCGTTTCATTGTGTCGCAAATCGCATCTAGAGGTAAGTCGTTAGGGTCATAACCAAAGGGGTTTTCTATCTCCAAGCCGATGGCTTCAATGCCAAATACTGTAAAACCGACCAAAGCAGAAATTAAAGCTGTCCACCACCCCAGAGTCTCCACTATTTGAAAGGGTAGCAGGAAACAATATAGCAGCAATAGTTGCTTAAGATGAATGGCATAAGCTAATGGTATAGGTGTTTTTAAAATCCGTTCGCAAGCACCTAAATTATCCACAAGACTATTCAATAATTCTTGCATAGATGTTAGCTGGTAGCTATTAAGGCAATTACGATGATACTGCTCCTGTAAATAATCTCCTATCCAAAAGGCAACCTCTATGGGGGGATTATTCATAATCTTCAGTTTTATATACTTACTAGATGGCATTAAATCTTCTAACTCGCTATTGACTGTTTCTCCCCGCAAATGTAATTTAGTTGTCACGGCAAAAGCTACTAATAAATTTAATGCTGTAATTTTATTGTCTTTATCTTCTGGAGATATTTCGTCAATTGATACCCAAATTTGCCGTGCCAGATTTCGGATATTATTTACTAAGGAACCCCAGCATTTTCTGCCTTCCCAAAATCTCTCATAAGCAGTATTAGTGCGAAATACAAGTAACAAACCTAAAACAATACTAGGAATAACGCTTCCTAAAATAGGCTGGGATACAGGCAAATCAAAATGGTAAAGTATAGAAATCAGAAATCCGAAAGCTCCGCACCATAAAATATGTTTATAAATTGCTCTTACCACCGAACCTTTAAGTTGCAATGTTGTGCGTAGCCATGTGAGTTTTTTGGTTGTCATGCAGTCACCCTAAGAAAATATTTAGTGAACCGATCGTTTAAACATCGATACTTTAAAAATAATAACTATAGAAATAGCACAATTGGCAAAGAGGATATTGTAATATAGCGGTTCCCATTCAGATGCGGTACAACATTACATCACGAGGTTTAGGGCACGGCAGTGCCCATTGGTGTCAACTTAACGTGAAACCCATCCTAGAAGCAGCTTTTAGATATTGTCTCGTTGTCTTGTTCCCAGTCTCCGACTGGGAATGCCGTCTTAGAGGCCCCGCCTCTCTTGCTGGCGGCAGAGCCGCTTTTGAGTTGCATTTCCAGCAAGAGGCTGGAAACGAGATTTGAAAAGGCTTTTAGCTTAAGTTGACACCAATGGGCACTGCCGTGCCCCTACGGGTGTACCTCACG
Source organism: Nostoc sp. UIC 10607 (assembly GCF_047228265.1). Lineage (NCBI taxonomy): Bacteria > Bacillati > Cyanobacteriota > Cyanophyceae > Nostocales > Nostocaceae > Nostoc > Nostoc sp. UIC 10607. The sequence goes on from NZ_JBIQNW010000045.1 coordinate 36,241, forward strand.
TAAACGAGAACTATAAGTAGTGATGGAAAGATAACAGTATATGCTGGCGGTGATGGCTGTATCCTACCTTCTGTTACAATCTGCTGAAGTAGGTAGGGGAGACTGTTCCCAAGCGTATTGCCTTATGTATATCAAAGCGATAGCTACGGCTGGCTACGCCTACGCGGCTAATTGTAAGTAAATGTAAAGATTTCTCGGTAGCTGCATAAATCCCGCACCTCACGCCGATAAATCGATAGAAGAAAAGGTACATGGCTATCGATAATAGTTATACAGCATTAGTCAGTATCATGTACTCCAGTAAATCAAAAAGTTCTAACCTGTACAAATCCTGCCCTGTAAATTAAACGTTTAGACATAACTAAATAAGTTATGTCTTTTTTTAGTGGTTAGTCTCAAAACGTTGAATTTCAATTAAATAACCACTGGGATCACGCAAAAAACAGTGGTAAATGTTGTACTTTTTGTTTAGTGTAGGTGGCTTTTCAAATTCGATGCCACGTTGTTTGAGATATTCAAACCACTCATCCACCTGCTGTGTAACCAAGGTAAAAATAACACTTGATTGCATGTCGGCTGGAGGAGTTGATATTTCGCTTGCTTGACACAATCCTAAATATCCAGAGCCGCTAACAGTATAAATTCGACAGGCTCCTTGGTCAAGCCACAACTCCAAGCCCAGCTTTTGTTCGTAGAATTCTGCGGACATATTGAGATCATGAGTATAAAAGAAGGTAACCTGCTGTTTTATTGGCGGACGATCAGACATAAAATAGATTTGAGTATATACCCCAACGACATCTGGCGATCGCATAGGTAAAAATTAGTTGATGTTAGAAACCTGTTACTACTCCAGATGCCTTAAGTGCATCTGGAGTTTCTTTTTGGAAAAAGCGATGTCTACGACGGGCTGCGCCTACGCAATTTTCCAAATCATCCTGATATGCCAAAACACGGCTGAATAAGAATGCATACTGAATTATCTATATTTAACACGGGGCATCACTTATTGATGTACCCCTCCTGCCAAACAACTCTCGCAAAACAGCCTCAGTACATCTGGGGCTGTTTTGCCTTACTTTCAACAGAGAAGTTGTGTAAACGAGAAGCACAGCAGTTGATCCTCAGACATCTTTAACTGTATTTGAGTGTATACCCTGATGACGTAGAATGCTCTCACGGTGAAAATTTGGTATAGGTAAATGCGTATCTTTCCTGACTCCAGATTTGTCACAAACATTTCTGGAGTTTTTTCATTATTAGAGTTGTTTACAGCCAAGGCAAAATAGTTAAGCGATCGCACTTATAATCTTGACTCAATCAAAGTGAGATACACGTAATACAAATGATTATTTCGTTGTATATGTCACAAAAATATCCTTTTTCATTTCTACTTCTGCCGGAGCATCTGGATTATAAGCTGGTGATAATAAAAAACTAGCAAATGACGGCAAAGGAACTCCAGTTTTGGAACTACATGAGGGATAGAATAATGTATAAAAAGGTTCGGCTACAGAAGGAGTATCAAGTTTAACACCCATAGCAGTTGCTAAAGCCTGAGCACGACTTTGAGCGTCTTTCATTGCTGATTGATAAACTGAACTCTGCAAAGCTTGACAGTCATTGGCTGCATACTCAATGCCCACACTCTTGACAGAAAGATTTTCAATTTCACTTGCCACTTTGTTCGCTGTAGCAACAATCTCCTGGACGCGAGCCTCCAAAGGAGGAACTGCGCTAACGCGTGTTGGCTTTTCCAATCTCACCAATATTTTGGCGCTATTTTCACTGGAATTACTGCTAATTTGCACTTGAATTTTATCAGCCCTAATTCCTTTTGCAACTAGGCTATTAACTACAGGCTGGAGAGTTGCTTTAGTTAGAGATTTTGTGTTTGGTAAAGATTCTGCTGCTGTTTTGTAATTTAAGAGTAGAGTCCGTGAGGACAAGCGACGGGCTTCAGGTAGAGATGATGGTTGCGTTTCTAACTCATCATTGCTAGCTCCCCTACTGAATACCAATTCAATATCCGCTGTATCTGGTGGCACTTTCACTACTCCTTGCCCGATTACCATTATTGAATGGCGATCGCTTGCTGGTGGGTAAAATAATTGAGCATTAGTGACTTTGGGTGTTAATGCTCCCATCCCGACAGTCACAGTAATACTTACCAACATTAGAGCAGTTATTTTTCTCATGTCCTGGGATGTCCTTTGAACCTATTAATTGTCAAATTTTACACCTCAATAGCAAGCAATATGCTTAAAAAAATATTGAGCTATTCCCACGGGCTTTACACTGACTTGAGTCATGGGATTAGCTCAAAAATTAAAAATTCACTGCGGGCATTATGATATCTCAGCAGAGAGCCAAATCTTGTTAAAACTATTAACCAAACCAGTGAGAGGGTTCACAAGTTGATTGAACAGTTTCACAAACATGGTGGCTAATCCAATCTGACTTTTCTTGAACGATTAAACAAATACCTTGGTGAATCAAATTCTGTAAGTGCAGTTGCTGCTCTAAGGGTTTACGAGGCAATTTGTAATAAGCCAAGTTTCCTTGTTCCGCTTCAGCTAGCGGAATCTGTGCGTCAGACATCGCGCTGTAAAAGGAGGGAATGCGGTTGAGGACGAAAGCAATTAGCTCTTGGCGTAAGTCAGGAATCGCAAAGGCTTGTTGATATGGATGGTATGGATATGTATCCAAAACGCTTTCAATCTCACTTACTACTGATTGCTGTGTTAAATTGACTACCGTTTTCATGATTTTTAAACCCCTTTTTTATTCCAGTCAATGATTGGTGGAGAAAATAACTTTTTTAGATGGCAACGTCGTTATGAAAATCAGTTAGAAATAATTCAACTGATAGATGCAAGTAATCCCGAAACTAGTCTTTTATACTGGGTTAATATCAGACATTTGGCCTTGCTTATTTTAGTTAAAGTTTATACTTTTTCACAGTATGACTTAATTAAAATAGCATCCAATCTGCTGACAAGTTCTCAACATTTTATATTTATAATCCTAATTATTTCAAATTTCTGCCTTTTTGGCAGAAATTTACACAAAACGCAGCATTAAAGATAGGGGATCAAGACTAACAGCAATAAAACAACTTGAATTAGGAACAAGTTTTTAATGAAGTTAACCTTTCTTGGTAATTTACATCACATTTTACGCTTGCTGCAAAAATTGCTGTTTCATCTAAAAAACTTATTTGTTGCACGTTGATTTAGTGAGTCAGAAAAATAGCGACTCGCTATAGTGCAAAATCAGTCTAACGACAGATGAAAGGATCAGGTAAAAACGTTGAGAAAGTTCACATTTTCTAAAGGTAGATGACGCAACTGATTATTAATTTCATTAGCAGCAGCTAATCCAGAAACCATTGCACTTTCCACAAGATTGCCGCCACACCAATCACCACAGCAAACTAAAGGTAGGGGAGTTCCGGCAGACAGAAAAGCCTCGTGCCAAGGACGGCTAGGAAAGGCATAACGCCAACGATGTACTTGCATCCATTCGGGAGTATTCAACCAAGGGAGCGACAGAGATCCAGCGGCTCGTTGCAACATATACTGTCCGGCCGGTTGTAAATCCTGGGATTCTAGATGGCGTTGGGCGAAATCAGCGCTACTTTGCACCACAAAATGTGGTTGTTGAGGATTAGAACGCTTGCTACTATCCAAACCAATCCATGCTAAATCAGCATCATCCACAAAAGTTAGAGCTTTCCACTGAGGGAGTGGTTGGGATGTGGGAGGATATCCAGCGAGCGCACTAATCGAAGGATAAAATTCTACAGAACGCAAATTATCAAGAAAGACTGCATCCAATATACTTTCACCCAAAGGTTCTAACAGCATCACAGCTTGGGGTGCAGGAATGGCGACAACTAAAGCTTTTACAGTTAATTCTTCGTTGCTAGATTCGAGAGCCAAACGCCAACTATTTTCGGGAGTTGGGGTAATAGCAATGACACGCTGATTCAGTAATATTTCTAAACCTGGGGCGAGGGATTTAGCGATCGCACTCATTCCCTCAGGTGCAACATATCGCGGACTGCGGTTTTTGGGTTCAGATAAAGGAGCGCCTACTGTGAGTTCGTAAACCTCCTCCGTCCAAACTTCGAGGATATGGCGCGATCGCAATATCTCCACAAAACGTCCCAACAATTCACCCTTTGGCTTCAGGTAACAAGCCCCATGATCCGCCAAAGTTCCATGCAATCGGCGTGTAGCTAGTCTTCCTCCCAAACCACGCGACTTTTCTACCACTAGCACCGAATATCCAGCTTGACTTAACTGCTGGGCGCAGACTAAACCAGCTATTCCGGCACCAATCACTGCAATATCAGTCATGAGTCAGTAATCCTTAGTCATTGGTTATTAGTTATTGGTCATTAGTTATTCGTTATTATCAAAGGACAAAATTACTACTAATGACTGCTGAAAGCTAATAGTAGAATAAGGTACAGAAAGCTGCATGGAAGGGAGGAAGGGAAATTGGATGAGATGAGGGCGGCGCTAGAGTTAGCGACCGAAGAAGAATTGCAAGACTTAACGGCAATTCTATTTAGTCGTAAGTTCAATCCCCTAGACTATGTACACACACCCGAACCCATCGAAGTGCAAAGCCAAGACCGCAAAGCTTGGCTAGACGCACTAGAGGGTCGCTTTCGTTTTTTGGCAGCAGATGGAATGACGGTATTGCGGGGACGCACAGGCCAGGTAACTTACCGACAAGCCTTAGTTCAAGTATGTAAGTATCTAAAAATTTCCTATTCTAATCAACTGGCAACCATTGATTTAGAAGCAGAAGTATTTTTGCATCTACTAGGACAGGTGTGGAAAAAATTGCCTGAACAAGAAAAGCAGAAATTGACTCTACGAGTGCAGCGTCATCTTGTCAAATCAGAACTAAAAGAACCGCTACCACTTTTATTGCAGCGTGACCCCTTGGGGTTACTTTTCAAAGGCGGTAGTGCATTAGCGGTGACTTCTCTTCTCCAGCCACTTGTGCTTAAGCAAATTGCCCGTCAATTTGCCATCCACTTTGCTACCTATGAAGTAGCCAAACAAGCGGCTATTACAGGTTCAGAAGTAGCTACAACGCAGTTTAAAAGCTATGTAGCTATGCGAATGGCCCAACGAGGTATGACTGTGAATGCTGCTCGTTATGGGGCAGCCCGCAGTATGTTTGCCGTGATTGGGCCGATAATGTGGACTTGGTTTTTTGCGGATTTAGGGTGGAGAGCGATCGCCACTAACTATGGTCGGATCATCCCTACTATTTTCGCTTTAGCTCAAATTCGCCTCACTCGTGAGGAATGTTGGGAACCAGCTTGAACAAGGTTTTTGACTATTTCAAGTCTCGTTGGCAATTTTCGTGGAACTACTCTCTATGGGCACTGTTAATCTTCCCATTGAGTCCTTTATTGGGGGCTGTGACTATAGGTTTTGTATCATTAATAACTTGGTTGAAACAATACCGCAAAATTAGTCGCCGCCCCCTCAATTGGGGATTTGCCCTTTTGAGTGTGTTGCTAATCGTGAGTGCTGGATTTGCCGATGACAAGACAGCAGCTTTCCTCGGCTTATTTAATTTATTACCATTTTTTTTACTTTTCGCTGCCCATAGCGCTCTAATTCAAACATTTGTCCAATTGCGGCAAATGACCTGGATTTTGGTGATCGGTTCTATGCCGATGGTGATTATTGGCTTGGGGCAATTATTTTTGGGCTGGAGTTTGAAGTTAGAGATTTTGTGGATTGTGTTGGATTGGACGATCGCACCAGGAGGAAATCCGCCAGGTCGCATAGCCTCACTCTTCTTGCACGCTAACACTTTCGCAGCTTATCTAGTGATAGTTTTCATCCTTGGTCTAGGGTTGTGGTTAGAAAACTATCAGCAACTAAGAGTCAAGAGTCAAAAATCATTTCTCCCCCTCCTCTTTCTAACCGTGGCGATGATTACAAATTTCATTGCCTTGATTTTTACCAACTCGCGCAATGGGTGGGCGATCGCTATTTTTGCCTGTTTAGCTTATGCACTCTACCAAGGTTGGCGCATTCTTATGGGTGGTGTGGCTGCGATCGTCTCTAGTGTGCTTTTGGCAGCTTTTGCACCCTCACCAGTCGCTCAATTTTTTCGCCGGGTAGTTCCTGCTTTCTTTTGGGCAAGATTAAATGACGATATGTATCCAGATAGACCAGTTGCTTTAATGCGAAAAACTCAGTGGCAGTTTGCCTGGTCTTTAGCTCAAGAACATCCTTGGACTGGCTGGGGGTTACGCAGTTTTAGTGGACTCTACAGAGCAAAGATGCAGATTCCCTTAGGTCATCCCCATAATTTGTTTTTGATGTTATCTGCTGAAACTGGTTTTCCCAGTACTTTTTTATTTTGTGGTTTACTTGCTTGGATTTTGATTTCAGGCGGTCAATTATTGCGAAAGTCAAAATATATAAATACAGAAGACAGATTGATATTTTTCAGTTATTTTCTGGCTTTTGTTGGGTGGGTTCTATTGAATACAGTAGATGTAACCCTTTTCGATTTTCGATTGAATACGCTTTCATGGTTAATTTTGGCTGCTATTTGTGGAGTAGTACATGGTTACAATCAACAACACAGGCTGGATATCATCAAAATTAGGCATTAGTTGTTTTCAGTGTATGCACTGGGGACATTTATAGTTTTAAGTTAATAAGATTACTATATTCACGTCTGTGACTGTGAGTGTGACTAATACCTAATTAGTCACTGTTGCTGATTGTTGGGAAGGTGTAGGGACAACCCTTTGGGGTTTTCCTGCATAACGGGCATCTCTTGTAGGTGCCCTTTTGTATTTTTATTATTTTTATTCAGTTAAACATAATTTTAAAAGATATTGAATTTGACGGGATATCTCAAAATTTTTATCTTTTATAAAGAAGTATAAAACATGATTATTGAAATTAAGCTAGGTCTTTGTAACCCGCTAAAGCCTATCTATTTGTATGTGAAAAACGGAGAATTAAAGACTACGATAACCTCTATAGTGTAAGCTCTCGGTAAAATGGGTGTGTCGGTAACGAAAAAAAGACGCATCCATAACCAACCTTATGCTCACAACAGCTGACTTTCTTCAGTACACCCAATGGTCAGGCATAGCTACCTTGGTATTTGCTGCCTTAACAGTTTTGGCTTTTATTCTCAAATGGGGCATCCGCTTTCGCCTGGTGGGTACGACTGGCTTTATGCTGGTGCTGACGGGTGGTTTATTTGGACTTTCGATAGTCCCATTGAGTCGGACTGTGATTCCAGGAGCAGCCCGGTACACTCTAGTTTATGACAATGGGTCAACACAAGCGGTGATTGCCACATCACCCCAAATTACACCCACACAATTAGAAGCAACTTTACGTCAAGCAGCCAGTAATTTGTTTTCTTATGGTCGCTCAGGTACACGGGAAGACGAAAAGTTGACAGTTCGCGCCCGTACCATTATCCACCCAGAACCAGGGACTTCTGTACCAGTTTACTTGGGTGAGGCCAAGCGATCGCTCGTTTCTCGTCAAAATTCCCCAGTCACAGTCAAAATTTACACAGACAATTTCGCCCAATTGCCAAAACCCACCGCTTAAGAAGCACGGAGTTAGGGGAGCAGGGAGGAATTTTTGTAGAAGTTTCTCCTTATCCCCTCTGACCCATTTCACAGCACACAATAATTTACCTGTTATCAGGATGACAAAATTTATTTTGTATTTACTGATACATTAATAGTTATATTTAGATTAAGATATTCACACTCTAGTAGTTCCACTGTGGGTAAAAGTCAATCAGCGTGCAGGTAATGGGTATTGATAGTTGTGATTTTTCAGTTGTTATTCTAATTACCACTGTTGCCATTTTCACAAGTCTTTGCGGCACATGAGTTGGCTGTGGAGGCATACAGATAGATGTATGTACCTAAGTACTTATCCATAGCTGACAATGACCATCGACACATTATTCAGTTCTCAATGACTTTTCTTGAGAATCTGAGAATGGTAATGTTAATTATACGGTTATTCAAAACTTTGATAGTTCGGAATTTCAGACTAATGGACATCACAGATTCAAGCAAAGTCGTCAATTTGCTTAACCAGTTGGCGATGGGCTTTGTCTTTTTTATTAAATCGGTTAAAACCTAGTTGAGTCAGATGCAAGCTTGTAGCCATCCTGAAAAAAGCATGGCAACAAGTATCCTTGGCTGCAAGTCTATTAGATTAAGAAATATCAAGGTTTTGGCAAACTAGATTATATGTCTAATCAACTTTCTACTCAACCTTCTTTGTCTACTCAAACCTCTAGTCCGTTATTGACGCTCACAGTTGCCCCTGCAAAAGTAATTCGTGGTTCTGGGGTGCTACAAGCAGCCGCAGCAGAGATCGCCTGTTTGGGAAGTCGTCCCTTAATTGTGGCAGGTGAATCTACTCTCGCTATCAGCCGAAAGAATTTGCAACCACTTTTAGAAACGCAACAGTTACATCATGTCCAAGCTTCTTATGGTGCAGATTGCTGCGAAGTTAGCCTGAAATCTTTACAGAAGAAGGCAAAAGAACATAAAGCTGATGTAATTATCGGTGTTGGTGGCGGTAAAGCTTTAGATACAGCGAAATTACTGGCCCAGCAGTTACAGTTGCCAGTGGTAACAATTCCTACGTCAGGGGCTACCTGTGCAGCTTGGAGTGCCTTGTCGAATGTTTATTCGGAAGACGGGGCGTTTCTCTACGACGTGGGGCTGTCTCATTGTCCCGATTTATTGATACTTGATTATGACTTGATTAAAACTGCACCACAACATACTTTAATAGCTGGAATTGGTGATGCGATCGCTAAGTGGTATGAAGCCTCAGTTAGCAGTGGGCATTTGCAAGACACTTTAATTATTGCTGCGGTACAACAAGCACGAGTTTTGCGAGATATCCTCTTACAAAAGTCAGCGGCCGCCTTGAAAGAACCAGGTAGTGAAGTTTGGCGAGAAGTCGTAGACGCAACTGTGTTACTCGCCGGGGTAGTTGGTGGACTTGGAGGGGCGCAGTGTCGCACAGTTGCTGCCCATGCCGTGCATAATGGTTTAACGCATATTTCAGGACATGGCAGTATTCATGGCGAAAAAGTTGCTTTTGGAATTTTGGTGCAACTGCGTTTAGAAGAAATGCTACAAGGCAATCAACTAGCAGCATCGGCACGGCAACAGTTGTTAAAGTTCTACACAGAAATTGGACTACCCCAAAAATTAAGTGATTTGGGATTGGGCAATATTACATTAAGCGAGTTGCAAACAGCCGCTGAAATTGCCCTAGTTCCTAATTCTGATATCCATCGATTACCATTTAAAGTCGCGCCAGAACAATTGATGGCAGCAATGGTTTCGACCACTGCACCTATAGATAGTAGAGATACTATGAATCGAGTTTCGCCCAAGGGAATGAGTGACGAGGTTGAAGCATGAGTTTAGATTGGATTGTCCCAGCAGAACGTATACAAAAACTGCCACCCTATGTATTTGCCCGTTTAGATGAACTAAAAGCTAAAGCCCGGGAACAAGGGTTAGATTTAATTGATTTGGGTATGGGAAACCCCGATGGTGCAACACCAGCACCAGTCGTAGAAGCTGCGATCGCAGCCTTGAAAGATCCCGCCAATCACGGTTATCCTCCGTTTGAAGGGACTGCTAGTTTTCGCCGGGCGATCACCAACTGGTATCATCGCCGTTATGGTGTGGTTCTCGATCCCGATAGCGAAGCTTTACCGCTACTGGGTTCTAAAGAAGGATTAACCCATTTAGCGATCGCCTACGTTAACCCTGGCGATTTAGTTCTGGTTCCTTCCCCAGCTTATCCCGCCCATTTTCGCGGCCCTGCGATCGCAGGGGGGAAAATCCACAGTTTGATTCTCAAACCAGAGAATGACTGGTTAATTGATTTAGCTGCAATTCCTGATGAGGTTGCTAGACAAGCTAAAATTCTTTATTTCAACTATCCCAGCAATCCCACCGCCGCCACCGCACCCCGCGAATTTTTTGAAGAAATTGTCGCCTTCGCCCGCAAATATGAAATTCTGCTGGTGCATGATTTGTGTTATGCCGAGTTAGCGTTTGATGGTTATCAACCCACCAGCTTGCTAGAAATTCCCGGTGCGAAAGATATTGGTGTGGAATTTCACACCTTATCTAAAACCTATAATATGGCTGGTTGGCGCGTTGGGTTTGTGGTGGGGAACCGCCATGTCATTCAAGGTTTGCGGACACTGAAAACTAACTTGGATTACGGCATTTTTTCTGCCTTGCAAAAAGCAGCCGAAACAGCTTTACAACTGCCAGATGTGTATTTGCACGAGGTACAACAACGCTACCGTACCCGCCGCGATTTCCTTATTCAAGGATTAGGAGAGTTGGGTTGGGATATCCCCAAAACCAAGGCGACAATGTATCTTTGGGTGAAGTGTCCCGTTGGCGTTGGTTCCACAGATTTTGCCCTGAACGTGTTGCAGCAAACAGGCGTTGTAGTTACCCCAGGTAATGCCTTTGGGGTTGCAGGTGAGGGTTATGTAAGAATCAGTTTGATTGCCGACTGCGATCGCTTGGGTGAAGCTTTACACCGTTTCAAGCAAGCTGGCATCCGCTATCAACCTGAAGCTGTAGTCTCTGCTTCACAATAGAGATAGCATAACCTTATCAAAACCTGATTCATGCAAACCCCCTCTGCTACTATTCCTCATTTAATTGCAGCTGGCTTTCACGCCCTTTCTGATCCACTCAGGATTAGTGTGCTGGAATTGCTCCGAAAGCGAGAATTATGTGTATGTGATTTGTGCGAAGCCTTGGGGGTAAATCAATCGAAACTATCTTTTCACCTGAAAACCCTCAAAGAAGCCGGCTTAGTTAACTCCCGTCAGGAAGGACGCTGGATTTATTACAGTTTGAATCTGTCCCAATTTAGTGTTTTAGAGGAATATCTGGCAGATTTTAGCCATAATTCTATAATTTCATCTGCTCGTTCCTGCTGCGATTAAGAAAGAGTTTAGAGCTTTAAGCCCTAGAAGTGTCAACTACGACTGATTCCGTTGGCGCTGAATTAATTTATTTAATGCATCAAGTTTTTTTGATGAATTTTTATGTATAGTGCTATGCTTTATATTGACACATCAAGTTTTTTTGAAATGATATAAACATACTTTCAAAATTACCCCTAACGGTGAGGTCAATGAACGCAATAGCAAAGAAATTAGCTCTCATATTTGGAGTTTTGGCTTTTGCGACAAGTTGCACAGCCACATCCAATTCATCTACTCAAACTCAGTCGTTGCCAAAGGTTACAGAAGTCACTGATGCGACAAAGGTGAGGGCGATCAAGATTGATGGTTCTAGTACAGTGTATCCGATCGCAGAGGTGATCGCTAACCAGTTTCAACAAAACAAGCAACAGTACAAGGGACAGGTTGTAGTTAGCTTTTCCGGTACTAGCGCGGGGTTTAAAAAGTTTTGTAGCAAACAGATAGACATCAGCAACGCCTCGCGTCCTATCCTGAAAGCAGAGATAGAAGCTTGCAACAAAAACGGTGTCAAGTTTATCGAGCTTCCCGTTGCCTTTGACGCGCTGACTGTTGCTGTGAATTCCGAAAATACCTGGGCAAAAGATATTACTGTAGCCGAATTGAAAAAGCTTTGGGAGCCAAATGCCCAAGGAAAAATCACTCGTTGGAACCAAGTGCGATCGTCTTGGCCCGATAAACCAATTAACTTGTATGGTGCAGGCGGTCAGTCTGGTACTTTTGATTACTTTACAGAAGCTATTGTTGGTAAAACGAGAGCCAGCCGCAGTGACTACATCTCCAGTGAAGATGATCTTGCTCTAGTGCGTGGAGTTGGCACAGATCCTAATGCCTTGGGTTATTTCGGGCTTGCTTATTACGAAGACAACAAAAGTCGGTTAAAACCTCTTGCAATTGATAGCGGTAAAGGAGCAGTATTGCCATCAACTGAAACTGTTGAAAAAGCTGAATATCAGCCATTAGCTCGACCTTTGTTGATTTATGTTAATGCTCAGTCTTTACAAAATCAGCCAGAACTCAAAGAATTTGTAGATTATTACCTAAAGTACGCTCCAATAACAACTAGTTCGGTTGGGTATGTGCCTTTACCTAGTGAAGCCTATGAACTGGCAGAAAAACACTTTCAAGCTGGTAAAGAAGGAACAGTATTTGCAGGCAAAGAGCAGATAAACTTCCAAATTAGTGATTTGTTGAAAACACCACAAAAATAGTGGTTTAACTCAAAAATACTGATGTAAAAGAAAGTTTTGATAAGTTCGTAGTAAGCACTTTAGTGCTTAAAAAATTAAGGACTAAAGTCCTTACTACAAACATACTATTGAATAAATTTGGTGCTACCCATTAATTGAGGATGCATTCACAAACTCAGATTTTGTTGATTTAGATAAACTTAGGAAAACTGATGAGAGTACGTGTTGGCATCAACGGATTTGGCAGAATTGGACGGCTAGCTTTGCGGGCTGCTTGGGGTTGGTCAGAGCTTGAGTTTGTCCATATCAATGAGATTAAAGGCGGGGCAGTAACAGCTGCTCATTTGCTCAAATTTGATTCTGTCCACGGGCGTTGGGCACCGGAAGTAGAAGCACAAAGCGATGAACGCATTCTCATTGATGGCACACCCCTCAGCTTTAGTGAGTATTCCCAACCGGGTGAAGTCCCTTGGGAAGAGTTAGGCGTTGATCTCGTGCTGGAATGCTCCGGCAAGTTTAGGACTCCTGCCACTCTAGATCCGTATTTTAAACGGGGAGTACAGAAGGTAATTGTGGCTGCTCCGGTGAAGGAAGAAGCCTTGAATATTGTCATGGGGGTTAATGACCAACTTTATCAGCCAGAAAAGCATCATCTGTTAACTGCGGCTTCTTGTACAACTAACTGTTTGGCTCCAGTTGTGAAGGTGATCCATGAAGGCTTGGGCATTAAACATGGAATTATTACCACAATCCATGACAACACCAATACTCAGACCATCGTGGATGCCCCTCACAAGGATCTGCGCCGCGCAAGAGCTACCAGTTTGTCTCTGATTCCTACCACCACTGGATCGGCAACTGCGATCGGGTTGATTTATCCCGAACTGAACGGCAAACTCAACGGTTTGGCAGTACGGGTGCCATTGCTCAATGCTTCTCTGACAGACTGCGTGTTTGAAGTTGTGCGACCCACCACAGTAGAAGAAATTAATAGTTTACTAAAAGCAGCTTCAGAGCAAGCACCCCTCAAAGGAATTTTGGGCTATGAAGAACGTCCTTTAGTATCTATCGACTACAAAGACGATCCTCGATCTTCCATAATTGATGCCCTCTCCACAATGGTGGTAAACGAGACGCAAGTCAAAATACTGGCTTGGTATGACAACGAATGGGGCTATGCCAACCGGATGGTTGGACTCGCCCGTAAGGTGGCTTTGAGTCTGAAGAATTAAAAATGATTGGGCATTGGTAATAAGGGCAAAGGGGAATGGGTAAGGGGGAAAGGGTTTATTTCTTCATCCTTTACCCTTTAACCTTTAACCTTTAACCTTTTCCCCTCTTGTTGCTCCCTTGTCTCCCTCACTCCCTCATCTCCTCATGGCTTCTACCACAGCTTCTAGCGCCAATTTCAAAAACTATATCCTCGTGACCCTTGCCTATTGGGGTTTAACTATTACTGATGGTGCCTTGCGAATGCTGGTGTTGCTCTACTTTAACAACATTGGCTATACCCCTTTACAAATCGCTTCTTTATTCTTGTTCTATGAAGTCTTTGGAGTTATTACAAACTTTTTAGGTGGTTGGATTGGTTCTCAGTTAGGGCTAAAAGTTACCCTTTACACTGGTATCGGGCTACAGGTTTTCTCAATGGTGATGCTTTCATGGCTCAATCCAGATTGGGCACAGTGGATTGCAGTCGGTTATGTGATGGTGGCACAGGCATTTTCTGGGATTGCCAAAGACTTAACCAAGATGAGTTCTAAGAGCGCTATTCGGTTGGTAGTTCCCCAAGATGCGCAGTCGTCTTTGTTTAAGTGGGTAGCAGTTCTAACGGGTTCTAAGAATGCTCTCAAGGGAGTTGGCTTCTTTTTCGGTAGCGCCCTCCTGGCTTCAGTTGGCTTCGTCAATTCCCTGTGGATTATGGCAGGGGGACTGTTCTTGATTATGTTCACTGGGCTACTGTTGCCTAAAGGGATGGGCAAAATTAAGAAGAAAGTCAAGTTTAGCCAACTCTTTTCTAAGAGCCAAGAGATTAACATTCTCTCAGCTGCCCGATTCTTTCTGTTTGGTTCTAGGGATGTCTGGTTTGTTGTGGCATTACCAGTATTCTTACGGGAGATTTTAGGTTGGTCGTTCTATCAGGTTGGTGGATTTTTAGCTTGTTGGGTAATTGGCTACGGACTTGTTCAATTCTTAGCGCCAACACTGATTCAACGATTTGGTTCTGGCCGTCCACCGGAATCAAAGACCATCCAGTTTTGGACATTTACTCTAACAGTAGTTCCAGCTGCGATCGCTCTTGCTCTCCAAATAGGTATACCTGCAAATATTGCGATCGTTGGCGGACTCCTGATCTTTGGTGTAGTGTTTGCCTTCAACTCAGCAGTTCACTCTTATCTAGTGTTGGCTTTTACTGATGATGACAAGGTAGCGCTGAATGTTGGTTTTTATTACATGGCAAACTCTGGTGGTCGATTAGCTGGCACTGTTTTGTCAGGTTTGGTATATCAGTTTTTCGGTTTAGTCGGCTGTTTGTGGACATCTATGTTCTTTGTACTAGCAGCAGCATTGATTTCTTTGAAGCTACCCGATCCCGAACCGAGCAAAGCGATCGCCTGGAAAGCTGGAGATGGAGATTAGGGCATTGGTTATTCTTCCTTGTCTCCAATAATTAGCTTTTAATTTCAGGCTTAAATCCATGAGTAGGAATCCGCAAGTGAATACAGCCCCAGCACAAGCAGGGAGTAATCTCAGTTTTTTTGAAAGATACCTCACCGTTTGGGTGTTTCTGTGCATCTTGGCGGGAATTGCTCTAGGAAGATTATTTCCACAGGTGGCGGTGACGCTGGATGCGTTGAGTATCTATCAAGTGTCAATTCCCATTGCAGTATGTCTGTTTTTCATGATGTATCCCATCATGGTAAAAATAGATTTTACTCAAGCTGCAAATGCTATCCGTGCCCCAAAACCTGTAATTCTCACCTTGGTTGTCAACTGGTTAATTAAACCATTCACGATGGTGGTATTTGCCCAGTTTTTCTTAGGTTGGTTGTTCCGTCCGTTAATTGCGGGCACAGAATTAATTCGTGGTGACGAAGTAGCGATCGCTAATTCCTACATTGCTGGTACGATTTTACTGGGAATTGCTCCTTGTACTGCGATGGTGTTGCTCTGGGGTTATCTTTCCTACGGCAATCAGGGACACACTTTGGTGATGGTGGCAGTTAATTCTCTGACGATGCTGTTTTTGTATGCACCTTTAGGCAGGTGGTTATTGGCAGCCAATGATTTAATAGTGCCGTGGCAAACAATTGTTTTGTCAGTACTGATTTATGTCGGCTTGCCATTAGTGGCAGGAATGTATAGCCGTTATTGGATTTTCAAATACAAAGGTAAAGACTGGTTTGAACGGAGATTTATCAAGTATCTCAGTCCAATTGCTATTACCGCCCTGCTGATTACTTTGATTTTGCTGTTTGCGTTCAAGGGTGAATTGATTGTTAGCAATCCCTTGCACATTTTGTTAATTGCCGTGCCACTATTCATCCAAACTAATTTTATTTTCTTGATTAGTTATGTGGCAGCCTTAAAGCTGAATATATCTTATGAGGATGCCGCACCCGCAGCATTAATTGGAGCTAGCAATCACTTTGAAGTTGCGATCGCTACAGCCGTAATGCTGTTTGGCTTAAATTCTGGTGCTGCACTTGCTACAGTGGTAGGCGTTTTAATCGAAGTCCCAGTAATGTTGATGCTGGTTAAGGTTTGTAAGCGAACCGCCGCCTGGTTCCCACGAGAACCGGAAAAGGCAACATTGCGAGATCCACGTTGTAATTTCTAATTCGTAATTCGTAATTCGTAATGCTTAGTGGTGCAGAAAACTCTCCGGAGTCTCAAGTTGAGAACACAGTGACACGGGAGAACTCAATTTGTTGCTCTAT